>JAAOII010000002.1 GCA_015163845.1 Candidatus Portiera sp. | reverse complement strand
AATGCTGCGGGCCTCTTAGAAAAAGAAGAGGTCTTCAATAAAAGAGGTAAGTTGCAAGCGCAAGAGGTCTATGAACATGATAGTAAAGGTAAGCTGTTAGGTGCCTCTGTTTATGAAGGCAAAAAGAAAGTCGCCACCTTCAAAGTCACTAGTTATGATAAAGGTCGCCCGCAAAGAGTTGATCTACGCGAAGAAGGTGACACAAAAATCGCAATATCCATAATATACAAATACAATAAACAGGGACGTCTTGTCTCACAATCCATATTCCCTAAAGGGGAAACATCTGGTGAGGCGTTTGTGAACGTCAAGTATTCTTACTAATCTTTTATTTCAAATAATTTATTTAGCATAATTTATTTAATTCGAATAAAAGGAGCCAAGCCATATTCATTTTGGCTTAGCTCCTTTCTTGTTTAATGCAGCCAAGCCGTGTAGCTAGGTCATAGTTGGAGTAATAGTTGGAGTATATGTCGGAGCATATGTCGGAGCATATAAAATGGTTCATTCTATTTATGCTAAACCCCCAAGAACAACATGGTCTTAATAACGCTTTCTTGAGAGCACTCTTGTCTAAGCATCCTGCAGCTGCGGACTGTGAGAATCATGCCCACATACACATCAATAATTTGGCATGGGCTATGCCAATAACTGCATCAAATAACTCTGCTACTACATCCCCTCCTGCTAAAGATATTCCTCATAGATATCCGCAAGCATATGCTAGCCCATACTGTGATTCAGACAGGGAGTCCGACAGCGAGTCAGGTATTCCACTTGTAGCAAGTAACGAGCATATTTATATAGAAACCGAGAAGCATATAATCTGCCTAATAAATGACTGGTTGATTTCTGCAACTGAGCAGGACTGCGAGCAAGAATTACAAGAGAGCATTAATTCCATAATACAAATACAAGCACAAGCACAAGATAAACAAGCATTGCTCTTTCATATCAATAGTAGTAGTAACAGTAATAGCCCAGCCAAAGCTAGGTCTCCAGAAATTTTGTGCCAACTCGGCAACGAAGAATTACTTAGTGGGTTGCGTAAAATCTTGCAAGAATCTCGTGGAGCAATCAATATGCCGGATAATAATGACTCCAACCAATTCTTGCCGCTACTAGATCTTCTACTCCAGAAGCAATTCTCATTGACTGATGATGAATCTAAACAGCCACGAGAACTACGAGAACTCTATAAGCAGTATGCGTCCACAAACGAACTGCAGGACATTTATGCAACTGCTGGAACTCATATCCAACATCTACAACAACTACGTGATCATCAAAGTAGTATATTAGCTAGTAATAAAAGTATCTCCGCTCATTGCTGGCTATGGTACCCTCTCAAGTTTGCCAACCGCCAACTAGCTGATGGCCTACCCTATGTAGTATATGAGCTCGAGCAAGAATCCTTTGGCAAAATAACTCTGGATTTGCACTTACATTTGCACTTGCACCATCATGTCAATAAAAGTGATAGCGAAAATAATTCTGGCGAAAACAATTACTGGCGTATGGATGTTTTTAGAAGACCAGGACGTCCAGGAATTGATATCAAGCAACTATTGCAAGAATGTGGCATAGATTATTATACTATTGACAAGCATAAGAACTATGTAGCAAAATACATCGTGTTGAAACTTGAAGAGCCAGATAATTTGCACAGGGATAATTTATACAAGAATAATCAACTAGCCGACGCCACTCTATCCACCCTATATAGCCAAGTAGATAGCATCATCGCTAAACTCACCAATCATAAACCCAACTAGCACATTAGCTCTAATTATTACTTATAGTCACATAGAAGGTATTAAATTTAAAGTGTCTGTTCTATAATATGTTTATATGATACATCAGAACATGCTAGATGCTATATAAGTTAGTAGAACGTAGGAAGCAGGAATGGCTCAAGTCGCCTGACTTCCCCCTGCATGATATTTTTGACTATATCCACAAAACAGGGAAATTAAGAAAGCCACAAATAGAAGCACTGGAAACCTATCTATTTCTAAAAATTGAAGGAGGAAATCGTCCATTACCCGAATTATTAGGTGAGGGCTTTTTCACAACTGACAAAGATCTTGACGAATTAGACGATCTACCTATATCCCATAATCTTCGCCAACTACTAAAACAAGATAAAGCTGCAATGGGCTTGTATCAATTTGCCAGGCTCAATGATTTGACAGATCTGCAAAAAGAAATGCAAGAAAATCATGCAGAAATAAATTTCCAAGATGTAATCAACAAATTATTCTATGGCATATCCTATACTGATTACTTGATGAGTTTACCAATGGGAGCTGGTAAAACCTTTCTCATAGCTGCAATAATATATTTGGATTTATATTTTTATCATAACGAACCAAATGGTAATTTTGCTCGTAATTTTTTAGTGCTCATTCCCAATGCTTTGAAATCATCCATAGGACCGAGTTTAAAAAACATAGAGAAGTTTGACCCTACTTGGATCTTACCTGAAGAAGTCGCCCATAAAATACAAACTAATATCAGGATTGATGTTCTGGATAAAAAGAAGGAGAGCAAGAACTCAATGAGAACCAGCAACCCTAATGCTCTCAAGGTTATGCATGCGACACATGATGGTTTTAATCATGTTTTCATAGTGAATGCTGAGAAGATCATCCTGGATAATTATGACGATAATCTCCAGGAAATACCAAAAATTAACAGCAACGGCCCCAAATATGACAGGGCAAATGAGTTGAGATCTAGCTTAAGCCAATTACCTCAACTAGGAATATTCGTGGATGAAGTGCATCATGTCCATACCAGTGACCATAAGGAAATAAAGTTGCGTGGAGTAATCAACAAATGGAACGAGGAGAAGGCGAATAATATATCTTATATGCTGGGGTTTTCTGGCACACCTTATCTACCACAAACCAATAGTGTCCAAGTTAGTAAGAGAATGACTTATAAGATGAAGAACATAACCAATACGGTTTATCATTATCCTTTGTTTGATGCCATTGAAGGGTTCCTCAAGAGACCAGAGATAAAAATAACAGCTCAACTTAAAAGAGATGAAATCATCAGGCGTGGAGTGGAGGATTTCATTGAAAAATTTGGCGATAAGATTTATCTAGACGGGAGCATAGCTAAACTAGCTATCTACTGTCCGAGCATAGAGGTTTTAGAGGAAGAGGTCTATCCTTTACTCTTCACAAAACTAAAAATTCCTGCTGGAGAAATTTTACGTTTCCATAAAGGTAATAATAGATATTCCTTGCCAGCAGAGAATGAAACACACTTTCTATCGTTGGACATGCCTGATTCACCCCATAGGTTTGTGTTGCTGGTTAAGGTGGGGCGTGAGGGCTGGGATTGCCGTAGTTTAACTGGGGTGATTTTATCTCAGGAAGGTGATTGTAGCCGCAACCTAGTCCTACAGACCTGTTGCCGTTGTCTTCGTGAGATGGATAAAGGAGATGAAAGAGCATTGATATGGTTAAACAGCAAAAATGCTGGATATCTTGAAGACCAACTAAACAAAGAACAGGATACTGGCATAAGCGAGATCAACAAGGCACAACGTATTGGTAGTGAGGTAATAGGTTCTACATCCAGAATGAAGTTCTTGGATTTAAATCAAATAAGCTACTACAAGTTACAAATAACTTACCAAGATATAAGCGAGGAAAAAGATACAAATACCGACAAAAAACTCAAGCAATTATTGAAGGATCTCAAGAAAGGAAAATATCGCGGCTATGCCACCATTCAAGATACAGAGATAGACAAAAATAGCAAGTTAAGTCGTAAGGCAAAAGAGGCAGCCGAAGTCACTCATGGAGATACTGCAGTATTCAGCCATTGGCTAGTTAAACTTAGTAAGGATAGCTTTGGCTTGATTGCAACAAGACAACTACTGGAGTATGAGACGCTACTCAAACAAATTTTCACAATGATCACTTTGCCAAATGGTAAAAGTAATGATTGGAACCTCTCTTATGAATTAGAGGAAGTGTATAAACTTGTGCGGCTAAGTTTTCATAAGAAACGTAATATCAAATACAACGAGATTTATGATGAAGTTGCCAGTGATTTACTCAATGATGCTAAACTCAAGTCAATTAAGCGAGATACAAAGCATATCTATCCATCCGAGGAGCAAACATTTAATATAATAAGATATGACAACTTGGCACCCAGAGGAACAGACATAGGTCCATTCATAGAACAACAACATGAGAATGATCTAATACAGTGGGTAGAAGATAAGAAAAAAGGAAGTAAAAAATCAGCACCTGACAAAATAGCATTAGACACTAGTGTACCAGTCAGCAACAAAGATAGAACTTTTCATTATCTTCCCCATAATTTTAGCAGTAGCGAGTATGAGAAAAAATTCTTTGAGGAATTGCTCCAACTCAAATATCTTAATGAGTCCGGCATAGAAGTTTATTATAATGGTAATAGACACTTGGGTGGCTTTACCATAGAGTGCTATGTCCGTAGCGGTGAAAGCAAGCAGTGGCATAGAATTGGTAATTACACAACCGATTTTTTACTTATAAAACGTGATGGCAAAAACAAACTTAACCAATTAATGATGATAGAAACCAAAGGAAAGATTTATGAGCATAGCCCCGATTTTCAAGATAGACAGGAATTCGTTGACAAAGAGTTTGTCAAGCAGAATAATAAAAAGTTTGGCTATGAAAAATTTAATTTTATATGTTTGACCGATGACAAACCTGTTGGGGACCAGGCACAAGTCCTTGAAACTCGGGCTAAAAAATTCTTCCATTAAATAATATATTCCTATGACTATAAAATACATCCCATATAGCCCAGCACCCTTGTCTGGGCAGGCATTACTTAATAACATTGGTCGCACCCAGAGGCAATTAGAATATAAAGACAGTAGCGAGCTAACTAAGAGAGTTGCGCGTGGTATTCCCTATTACGAACTGCAGAAGTTAGAGATAGTTGGCAAGCAACCAGAAGATAATTTAATAATTCGCGGTGAAGCAATTAGTGCTTGTGCTTATCTCATAGAAAAAAATATCAAAGTTGATTTGGTATACATAGATCCACCTTTCGCCAGTGGCAGTGATTTTGCCAGCAAGATTTATCTGAGACAAAACCCAGTTAAATCACAAGAAAAATATGAATTAGAACAAGAGGGACAGTTCAGCGAACATGAGTTTTATAAAGATATATGGAGCAAGCATGATTATCTTAATTGGATCTACGAGAATCTTTTGGCTATCAAACAGGTAATGAGTGATGCTGCGAGTATCTATGTGCATTTGGACTGGCATATAGGTCATTATGTTAAGGTCATAATGGATGAGATATTTGGCGAGGAGAATTTCAGGAATGAAATAGTATGGTGTTATGCTGGCGGAGCCACTCCACCTGATGATTTTCCAAGAAAGCATGATCTCATTATGCGATATACTAAGTCCTCCAACTTTATTTTTAATACAGAATATAAACCTTATGGAGAACATAGTAAAAATGGTAATGGGCGCAGAGCTACAGATCATGGCGGAAAAAGAAATATTGAATATAGGAAGGAAGGCACCCCCATAAACGACTGGTGGCATGACATCAATCCAATTATTAACTGGCATAATGAAAATTTAGGATATCCTACGCAAAAGCCAGAAGCATTATTAGAAAGAATTATAAAAGCATCCAGTAATGAAGGGATGATAGTTGCCGATTTCTTTGGTGGAAGTGGAACTACAGCGGCAGCAGCTAATAAGTTAGGGCGTAGATTTATAAGTGCTGATGTAAGTTTTAATTCAATAAATATGGAGAGGGATCGCATGAAAAAAGCTAAAAGTAACTTCACAGTATTGGATATCAAGGATGGCATAAGATTGATGCAGAATCCTATCCATTCTATGAAACAACTAAGAATATTACTATCAGATATTAAAAAGCCAGATGGAGATATAAGGAAGTTCTGGTTTGGTTATGTTAATGACTCTAAGAAAGGTTTGACTCCAGTATATGTTCCAGACCTAACAGATCATACCCAAAAGGTCTTTGATATTAATCTGATGAATAAAATGCTCCGAGAGGAACTACCATCCTTGGTGGAGTCAGCAGGAGTTCAGCAGGTAATCATCTACTACATAGACATAGAGGATCAGCAACTACTTAATGACTTTATTGCAGATAATAATGATATAGGAGTTAAGTTTGAGTGGCGTGACTTAAAAACACTGCTGGATGAAATGGTATTAGCAGATGAATTTGTCTGTAATATTAAAGAACAAGGCAAGGACTTTATAGTTAACCTAGAGAGAATATTTAGTGACTCTCTCATTCGCCAGATTGATGCTTATAACCAGAAACGTGCCATAAACAACTCCAAAGCCGAAACGATAACTATCAGCGACAAAGGCCTAGAATTAATAGAAATGATTGCACTTGACTGGACTAAGGGGAAAGGTCCTTGGCATAGCGACTATGAAGTAAAGATTAAGGAAGATTGCAGTATGGTAGTTAATGGGGAGAAGACAAAAGATGTTTGGGACACGAATAGTGGAAAGCTCATAGTATCAGCAGATCTTCTAGGTAAAACTAAAAAGCCCAAACGCATTAAAATCCGCACCATATCGGGAGAGGAAACCATCCAAGATATTGCCTAAATATCTAGTTCAAGAAGTTGACCTAACTATGATATAGATGGGAGAAGTGATATAATGATTTCTGGGATGGCGATAATGCTTATTCTCTAAATATGCGGATGAATTACGACGAAAAAATTATAGACCGCGAAGTTATTCGCGAACACCTGATTGGTATTAAGCCAGTCACAGAGCTCAGCAAAGATCACAAGTTACAACTTGTTGGGAAGATTAAGCAACTGCTCAAAAATAAGAATGCCACACTAATAGCCCATTACTATGTTGATGACTCTTTGCAGTCATTAGCGGAAGAAAGCGGGGGGTTCGTCGGCGACTCGTTGGAGATGGCTAAGTTTGGCCACAATTCTAAAGCATCCACTCTGGTGGTGGCTGGGGTGAAATTCATGGGCGAGACAGCTAAAATACTCAGCCCAGAAAAACAAGTGTTGATGCCAACTCTTGAGGCGACTTGTTCTTTGGACTTGAGTTGTCCAGCAGATAAATTTGAAGTATTCTGCAATCAACACCCAGATAGGGTTCCTGTGGTCTATGCCAATACTTCTGCTAGGGTAAAAGCAATTGCCGATTGGGTAGTAACTTCAAGTATAGCCGTGGATGTGATGGAACACTTACATGGTCAAGACAAGAAGATAATTTGGGCTCCTGATAAACATCTTGGTCGTTATTTGCAACAACAAAGTGGAGCCGATATGTTGCTATGGGATGGTGCTTGCATAGTCCATGAAGAGTTTCAAGCAAAGGGATTGGCGGATATGAAAAAATTATATCCCGATGCTTGTGTTCTGGCACATCCTGAGTCACCCGGTGCAGTTTTGGAGTTGGCAGATGTGGTGGGTTCTACCAGCCGACTTATTAAGGCAGCACAACAAATGGATAACAAAAGATTTATTGTTGCTACAGACAAAGGTATCTTCTATAAAATGCGGCAGGCGGCAGTTGGGAAAGAATTTATTTCTGCACCTACTGGAGGGAAAGGGGCTACTTGTCGCAGTTGTGCTCATTGCCCATGGATGGCGATGAACTCTCTGCAACTCCTGCAAAACACTTTAGCCAATGATACAGGCGAGATAGAAATATCCGAGCAGACCATAGAAAAGGCAAAAGTATCCATCAATAGGATGATGGATTTTCGCAATAATCATAACGGCTACAGTTAAGCTATAAGGCGTGACAGAAATACTCCTCATCTTGCTCGGCACGGTCTTCGTCAATAATTTTGTGCTGACTCAGTTTCTTGGCCTCTGCCCTTTCATGGGAGTATCCAATAAATTCACTAATACTTTGAGCATGTCAATGGCGACTTCTTTCGTCCTAACTCTGTCAAGTGCGGCGGCTTATTTAGTTTATAACTATATTCTTGTCCCCTTAGAAGTTGAGTTCATCCGCACAGTAGTTTTGATTATGATGATTGCCAGTTTGGTGCAACTTACAGAAATGGCAGTGAGACGTATAAGCCCTATGATGTATAGGATACTTGGAATTTTCTTGCCCTTGATAACATCCAATTGTGCCGTGCTGGGGGTGGCACTGCTGACCATCAACCGAATTGATTCTTTTATCAATGCGGTTTTCTATGGCCTGGGGGCTTCTCTTGGATTTTCTTTGGTTCTGATTCTATTCTCCGCTCTAAGAGAGAGAATAGAAATGTCGGATGTCCCCAAGCCCTTAAGGGGCACTGCCATAGGCATGATAAGTGCTGGACTTATCAGTATGGTATTTATGGGCTTTAACGGTCTGATTAAGTTCTAAACCGAATCTCGCGACTAGATAATTATATAATTAGATGCTTAGATAAGCTCAGCATCAGTCATCACCTCTACCAGCGAAAATCCTTTGTGCTTGAGTGCTTTGGCTAGAGCTGGTTTGAGGTCTTTGACCTTTTCAACCTTTATACCAAGTCCGCCACAAGAATTCACGAAACTATGGAACTCGGGGTTCTTCAGTGAGGTCTGCCACACGTCAAATCCACCAACTCTT
>JAAOII010000052.1 GCA_015163845.1 Candidatus Portiera sp. | reverse complement strand
TACCCCTCGATGGATCAAGGAGTATTTGAAAATATGCAGAGATCGGCAAGCAGCTGAAGAAGCAGCCAAGAAAAAAACTCCCAAGCAATAAGCTATCGCCTGTCTAGTTGCTGGGCAGTGTATAATATTTGTTATGTTAGCAACCAAATTATTCTTTCCAACTCTTAAAGAGGATCCTGCCGAAGCAACGCTGATTAGTCATAAGTTGATGATACGCAGTGGAATGATCAGACAAGTGGCGAGTGGAATTTATAACTGGTTACCTTTGGGTCTGAGAGTGTTTCAGAAAACCGAGAATATTGTCCGCCAAGAAATGAACAATATTGGGGGAATGGAGGTGATGATGCCTTGCGTGCAACCAATTGAGTTATGGGAAGAGTCCGGCAGGTGGAATGATTATGGTCCTGAGCTATTAAGATTTACTGATAGACATAACAGGGAGTTTTGTATGGGGCCAACCCATGAAGAGGTAGTGACAGACATAGTTCGCAAAGAGATTAGCAGCCATAAAGAATTACCCCTTACTCTTTACCAGATACATACCAAGTTTCGTGATGAAATAAGACCAAGGTTTGGTGTTATGCGTGGACGGGAGTTTACTATGAAAGATGCTTATAGCTTCAATCTGGATGAGGCATCTCTGCATGAGTCCTATAGTGATATGCGCAATGCTTACATAAATATATTTAACCGTGTAGGAGTTGAGTTCAAGATTGTGGATGCAGATTCTGGAAGCATTGGGGGTAGTAGTTCTGAAGAATTTAATGTGCTTGCTGATTCTGGAGAAAATGCTCTTGCTTTAAGCGAAGATGGTTCATATGCTGCCAATGTGGAACTAGTCCCCACTTTTAAGTTAGAGAATCCTCCACCCTCGCCAACTATGGAAATGGAGTTGATAGACACTCCGGGTATTTATACGGTCGCTGGCTTGGAGGATAAAATAGGATTGCCAGCTTTCCAAGGCACTAAGATTATGCTAGTCCATGCCGCTGATTGGACCAAAGAGAAGCCCTCTCTAATAGGTTTATTGTTGCGTGGCGATCGCTCCCTCAACTATGTCAAGGCCGAGGGTTTAGACGAGGTAAAAGTTCCACTCACTATGGCAAGCAGAGAAGAAGTGACTGATATTGTGGGCTGTCCTCCTGGTTCCATTGGGCCAGTCAATCTCAAAATACCAGTTATAGGTGATTATGAAATTGCTGGTTTAAGTGATTTTGTCTGTGGGTCTAACCAAAATGATAAGCATTATAAGGGAGTGAACTGGGGCAGGGACTGCCCTCTACCGAAATTAGCTGATTTGCGTAATATAACTTCTGGTGAGCCAAGCCCTTCAGGTGGAGGTAACCTCACTGTGCGACGTGGCATAGAGGTGGGCCATATATTCAAATTAGGAGATAAGTATTCGCAATCTATGAACTCTTTTGTGACCGACGATAAAGGAGAAAAATTTCCTATACTGATGGGCTGCTATGGTATTGGCATAGACCGAGTAATGGCTGCTTGCATTGAGCAAAACCACGATGATAAAGGTATCATTTGGCCCAGAGAAGTTGCTCCTTTCGCTGTTACAATAATTCCTTTGCCATTGAATGACTCTGAGGTTATGACCAAAGCCAAGCAACTTTATGATTCATTGACAGCGGAGGGGATAGAAGTATTATTTGATGATCGCGACTTGCGGGCTGGGAATAAGTTCAATAATTGCGATTTATTGGGTATTCCTTTGAGAATAGTAGTTAGTTCTAAATCATTGCAGCAAAAGGGCTTAGAGTTAAAAGAACGAGCTAAGGATGATCCAGAAATAATTCCTCTGGATAATGCCATGAATATCATCAAAGATAAATTAGCGAGTTACTAAAGCACTAAAGCACTAAAGCACTAAAGTACTAAATTATTAAAGTATTATCAAATTAATGGCTCAACCTATAAAGAAAGTTGCCTTAGCTGTAAAGTCAGATGATTCTTCTGTAAACCCCACCCTTGAGGTATTAGTCACTTCATTACGCGAGCAGAATACAGAGATATTTAATTTATCTCCTGATTCATCCGCTCTAGCAGAATATGATTTGCCACAGATCAGTGAAGATGATATTGCTGAACATTGCCAAGCGATATTGGTAGTTGGAGGGGATGGAACATTCATTCGTTATGCCATAGGAGCTGCCAAAGCACAAGTTCCAATACTTGGCATAAATTGTGGCAGAGTTGGGTTTTTAACTGAAGTATCTCATGAAGAAATAGAAAGCATAATACCTGCCATTTTGCAAGGACGTTATTTATCTAGTTCTAAGGCAGTCATGCGAGGCAGGATTCATCAAGAAAAAGAGGTCAAGGAATTACTAAGTACGAATGATCTCGTAGTCCAGTCATTGAATGGGCGACTATTGGAAGCAAATCTTTTTGTTGATGATAAGTTTGTGTATTGTGAGAGGTCGGATGGAATCATAGTGGCAACTTCAGCTGGCAGTTCAGCTTATGCTCTTTCGGCCGGCGGCCCATTAATTGCGCCAGAAGTAGATGCTCTGGAAGTTGTTAGTATATCACCGCATACTCTCACCAGCCGTCCGCTGGTATTGCCTGGCTCAGTTAAGATAACTATCGAGTTGGTGAATGGTGAAGGACTGGCTGTATATGCTGATGGTAGAGATAGAGTGGATATAAGCAAGGGAGATAAAGTTACAGTTGCTAAAGATAATTTGAGTGTCCCATTAATTCATCCTGAGAGTTACGATATCTTTGATGCCTACAGGAATAAACTGAGCTGGCATTCTACCAGTAGAAAATCTTAGATATTTGGGAGGATAGTTTTGTTAATATCTGATTCTAATAATCCTGTCTATTTCATTGCCGACGTGCATTTAGCAGAAGATAGACCCTTAGTAACTGAGGGTTTCATAAAGTTCTGTGAAATTATGGCAGCTGAAAAAGCAACTGTGTTTATTATAGGGGACTTGTTTGATGCTTGGCTTGGCGATGATATGATGGGCGACTTGGAAAAACAAACCTTAGAGGCAATTAAACAAATTACTCAAAGTGGCGGTAACACTTTATTCATTGCTGGGAACCGTGACTTTCTGGTGGGAGATGAATTCTTTGCCTCCAGTGGTTTACAAAAACTACAAGATACAGAATTGCGCGATATCTCTGGCAAGAAAATATTATTACTTCATGGTGATGAACTATGCATATTGGATAGAGTGCATCAAAGCCAACGGAAAATTATCAGGGCTTCTGAGTGGAAAAATAGCATCCTCGCAAAATCAGCTGAGGAGAGAATACAGTTGAAACAAGAGTATTTTTCTCTTAGTAATACCCATGTTAAAGATACCAAACAAGATCTACTAGAGATTCCAGTAGATCATATAGAAAAGTTGCTCGTGAATGATGATTTAGATATTATGATTTATGGGCATATCCATGAACCCAAATCTCAACTAGTAACTATACAAGGCAAACAGCGTCAAGTTATGTGCTTGGGAGATTGGGGTAATCAGGATAGTGCATGGTTTGGCAAGATGGATGGTGAGATAGCAGATCTTTACCGCTTGTCTTTAACTCACTTGTGTGAAGCTAATAACTTAGATCAAGCAATAAAAGTAAAAGCAATAAAAGTTGGATAATTTTTTGAGAATACTACAATATTTTTAATGATTGGTATATTCTCAATAACAATCTATAGGACACTCCCACTTGGTAGTTATAGGCGGGGATGCTATATTTCATACCATTGTTATCGGTTATATTATGGCAGTTAGTGTCTATGCCAATCACACCTTTAGGCAGTAGTATTTTATCTTCTTGTTCATAGCATAGCACCAAATCCACTCTGCCGAATGAACGCATTTTGATGGTGCCGTTAATTAATTTGCCATCAATTATCTTACCTTTATACTTGATGATGCCTAGTTTGGGAAGTTTGATTTTACTGGGTCCTAGCAGCTTGATCAAGTCCTTCCTATACTTCATACTTTTGGGTATAGTTTTATGGTGCAAGAACGATGCATTACTTGTATTTTAATATATTAAGAACCCAATAGTCAATAGTGAAAACAGCTATAATTAGCTACAATTAATAAATATAATCTATTGGCTAATTGTTGGGAATGTCGTATAATTAACTAGTATGGAATTTTTATCTGAGTATGGCATATTTGTTGCCAAATTTTTAACTAGCATTATATTAGTTGTTATATTTTTTGCAATTATTATAGGTATGATCGCTAGAACACGTCAAACAGAATCCACCGGGAAGGTGAAGATAACTAGCATGAATCAAAGCATCAAAGACGTTAAGATGCAAATCCAATCTTATATTTTGTCGCCAAAAGAATTTAAGCAATTGGTTAAAAATAATAAAAAAGAAGAGAAGAAGAAAAATAAAGGTAAGAATAAAGAATCAAAGAAACCTCCTATAATCTATGTGGTTAACTTTGTTGGAGATATGCAAGCATCTAATCTTAAATACTTAACTGATACTATATCCGCAATAATATCTGTAGCAAAACCTAAGCAAGAGGTGGTGCTTAAGTTGGAAAGCGGAGGCGGCTATGTACATTCTTATGGTTTAGCAGCGGCGCAATTATTGAGATTGAAAGAACATAATATCCAATTAACTGTCTGTATTGATAAAGTAGCTGCTAGTGGAGGATATCTGATGGCAGCAATGGCAGATAAAATATGTGCAGCTCCTTTCGCAATTCTAGGGTCTATTGGAGTTGTTGGAATGGTTCCGAATATAAACAAGGCATTACAAAAGCAAGACATTGACGTAGAGTACCACACTTCTGGTGATTATAAAAGAACCCTTACTGTGCTCGGTAAAAATGATGCAAAGGGCAGGAAGAAGTTTCAAGAAGATTTAAAGCAAACTCATAAATTATTCAAAGATGTTGTTAAGGAACATCGTCCATCGCTATCTTTACCTAAGGTGGCAACTGGTGAAGTATGGTATGGTATAGATGCTAAAAAGCATAAGCTCATTGATATGATAACCACGTCTGATGAATATCTACATGGAATGGTAGCCAAAGCAGAATTATATGAGGTATCAGTCAAGGCAAAAAGAAAAATTACCGATAGAATAGGAAAAGCCAGTGAAGAAGCAGTTTCTGGAGTAGTAGATAAACTACTAGCTAAAATTATGAAACTACGTCTTTTTCACCTCTAATATAAGCATCTTTCATAAATATATCTAATTACTTTTATCTTGTATCATGGCAGGTCTTCCTGATATCGCAAAAGCAACTATAGCCAGAGAACCAGCCCGCTTATCATGGGTTGGGATGAAGGGCATAAAAATTCCTATGTCCATCGTGGATAAAAATTTAGGTGAACAAAAAATCCAAGCTAGCATTGACTGCAGCGTTGATTTAAATGACCCGCGTAAAAGAGGCATCCACATGTCACGCATGTATCTAAGCGTTACTGCAATTAGTAAGTTAGCTGGAGTAGATTATGCCACTTTAAAAAAATTAAGTAACGATTTAATTAAAGCCCAAGGTGGCTGCAGCACTTCTTCTCTAGTATCTATTAGTTTTGAATTATTTATTTCAAGACAATCTTTATTGAGCGACAATCAAGGATGGGCTAGCTATCCGGTTAAGATCACTTTACAGAACAAGAAAGGTAAGGTTAAGTGTCAAATGGATATACAAGTTTTGTATTCATCTACTTGCCCTTGTTCAGCGGCTTTGGCGCGTCAATTAATTAGTCAAAGGTTTGCTAAATATTTTTCCGCACTAACTCCTGGTATAGCTCCTAATATAGAAAGTGTTCAAGATTGGCTGATGGAAGAGGAGAAATTAATGGCAACTCCACACAGCCAAAGAAGTATTGCCTACATAAGTTTAGTATTTGATTCAATTAGAGGTAAGAAGTTTCCAATTCAAGCAATGATAGATCGTGCTGAAGAAACGATAAAGACCCCGGTCCAAACAGTAGTCAAACGCGAAGATGAGCAAGCATTTGCCAGTATCAATGGCGAGAACCTAATGTTCTGTGAGGACTCTGTAAGAATTTTATTGGACGGTTTTGAGAATGTAGATAAAACAGCTATATCTATAAAGGTGCATCACATGGAAAGCTTGCATGCACATGATGCAACTGCTGAGATCACGCAAGGTGATCTTATTCTCCCCACTTAATTTTTGATGACCTAAAACTAAAAGTTAGGGATTAATAAGCTAAATAAGCTAGGGGATTAATAGATTAAATGTGTCCTTGGCAGTCATGCCAAGTTAATCCTGATTAAATCCCCCCGCAAAAACTAAACTGCTGAGTTTAGCCGCCGCTTCTCCACTTTCTTAGCACTGCGAATACTTCATAAGGAGTAGACAACTTCCCACCATGTTTTTGTTCTGCCGCCGCTATAACTCCAGGTTGATCAGTCCTTAAGAAAGGATTAGTTTTCAACTCTTCGGCTAAAGTTCCAGGAGCATCAAATTTATTTGTGGCAATATTCTCTTGTGCTAATTTTAGACGTTTGACTAGATCAACATTGTCTGGCTCAACTTGAGTTGCAAAGAGTAAATTAGCGGCTGTATACTCATGGCCCCAATAGAGCTTAATTGCTGGAGACAATTCCTTACATTTCTGCAGAGAATCAAACATAATGTCATAAGACCCCTCGGGAACAATGCCACATCCCCCGCCAAATATCACATCTCCACAGAAAAAATGTTCATCATTGACTATGAAACCTATATGATCTGGTGAATGACCGGGTAAAGATAATACTTCAAATTTTGCTCCCATGCGTTCAAAAGAATCTCCCTCAGTGAATGCTTGAGTAATTGACTCTATGTTCTCATTTTCAGGACCTATTACTGGACAATGGAATTCATTGGTTATAGGTAATATACCGTTAGTGTGATCAGGATGATCATGGGTGAGAATTATACTATCAGGCATTAATCCATTACTCTTAATATAATTTACTATGGGTTTATCTTCCCCTGGATCCACTAGGATACCATTTTTATTGGAATCAATAATAAACCAAAAAATGTTGTCACCTACAGGTGATCTGATGCCTTGAATTTCTAACTTACTCATGTTGTCTTGGAATTTAATCTCTATACCTATTGATTATAGGACATTTAAGCAAATAAAGCAATAATCTAGAGAATTAAAAAAAAGGGGAGGATTAAACATGATGTCTAATCCTCCCGCGAGTGTTGCGTACCTATGAAATCTTAATTATGAAAATAAGGGAATAATAAAGCCCTTTCCAGTAGTACAAGAAGCGGAGGTATGGTCCCCCTAAATATATGTACCATTTCGACGCAAATTGCCCACTGGAAAGGAACCAATTCTAAGAATGACCTCTCCAGAGTCACAAACGATGAATTGCGACTGGTTCCCCCTTCAAGTACACCAGTCATCATTGCCGTGACTGCTGAAGAGGTCTTTCCCCACATTAAATCGTGAATTTTTTTAAGACCTGCTCTGCAGTATTTAATCATAGAAAATACAGATGTTGAAATCGGCACATAGCTGTCGGCTCGCGTATCTGTTTTTTCTGTCATATATGCAGAGGGTTTAGAATATAAAAAAGAGTTTCTAATAGTTTTTGCGAATAAGTAATGAAGCAACTGAGACCTTCCTGTAAAGAAGTCCTCGGTATTGTAATCCTTAAGTACTATTATATGTTTTCGCATAATTATTTTTATCATCCCCATATTTTAAGTTTATTGTATAATCCCCATACATAAAATATTATTGCAAGTGAGTTTATATCAATCTATATCTATCGTCATTATAAAACACTTTCGATATTTATAGAAGAGTTAATTCCCCTTGTATTTGAATGTATTATAGCACATTAGAATCACTTTACAAGTACTTTGAACTATTTAATCACACAAATTAGTATTTTACTGTTTTATCGTAATATAAAGAGCGGATAGAAGGTTACTAGATCCCCCCAGTTCTCCGCTTATTCTATATTTAGGGTGTAGTATAATGAACTATGGATTCAATGTTTTTTAAGAATATGCTTACCTATTACCTATTACCTATATAGTAGCTATTAGTTCCATGACTGAGGAAAGTAGTGTTAGCTAACAAGGAGAAGTTTCTTATTGTAGGGTCCGGAGGACGTGAAAGCTCCTTTGCTCTAAATCTTATGCAAGACAGTAAGGTCTATGCTGTAATAGATCATGAAAACCCCACAATTATTGCAGCTGCCCAGAGTTCTGGTGGTGATTATCTAGTGGGCAATTCTAATGATCCTGAGGTGGTATCTGAGTTTGCTTGCAAGCATAAAGTGGACTATGCATTTATTAGTTCCGATAATGCCCTCGCTGCTGGAGTAATTAATGAATTGCTGAAACACTCAATCAAGGCAGTTGGTGGCACGAAGGAAGCAACTCGGATAGAGTGGGATAAGGTCTATGGGTTAAACCTGATAAAAGAAGAGTGCCCAGAAGTGACTCCTTATTTCATAGAGATAAAGAACAAAACTGAAATTAAAGAGGCAATTGATAAGTTTATTCAACGCGGCACTGAAGTAGTTGTCAAACCACAGGGGCTCACTGGAGGTAAAGGAGTTAAGTTGATGACTGAACATTTGGCTGATTATAAGTCCTGCGAAGATTATGTTGCACAACTTATAGTGGAAAAACCTGAAGAGAGTGTTTTACTAGTTGAAAAAATTAAGGGAGAAGAGTTTACTATAATGGGCCTCACTGATGGTTCAAGTATTGTTTTGTCGCCGGCTAGTTATGATTATCCTTTTCGCTTTGCCAACGACCAAGGACCAGGAACAGGAGGCATGGGATGTTTTACTTGTGCTGATGGCAAGTTGCCATTCTTGGAGGATGATGACTTAAACACTTGCCAAAAGATTATGCATAAAATAATTACCAGAATATCCCAAGAAGGACATTCCTATAAAGGAGTAATTAATGGAGGATTTTTCAAAACAGAGCAAGGGATAAAGTTCATGGAGTTTAATGCTAGGTTTGGAGATCCTGAAGGGATTAATATTTTAGCAACCATGACATCTTCGTTGGCTTCGTTGATAAGAGATCTTTCTCATACACAACTGAGTAATAAAAGCGTAGCATTTATGAAAAAAGCCAGTGTGGTGAAGTATCTTGTTGCTCGGGAATATCCTGCCCCCTCACCAGCCCCTATTTTATATAGCTTTGATTCTGATCGGGCTGAACAGATGGGTGTCCAAGTTGTGGCAGCAAATACCAAGAAACAACCGAACTCCAACAACTGGACAACATTAGAACGCTCTAGGGTCTTGGCAGTTGTTCATACTGCAGATACTATTGCAGAATCGGCAAATCATATTAATAAAGTAATTGACGAATGTTTAGATGGGGATTTAGAATATCGCAAAGATATTGGTTTGGAATCAAAGTATTCATCTTTATAGATTTACCAAGAGATCATGTCAGGAATAACAATATATACAGATGGCGCTTGTTCAGGCAATCCTGGACCTGGTGGCTGGGCTGCAATTATTAACTTTGGCGATAGAGAATCAGTATTGGATGGAGGGGCAGAACATACCACTAACAACCAAATGGAGTTACTTGCCGTTATTCATGCTTTACAAGCAGTGCCCAGTGATAAGAATATTAGTATTTTCACCGACTCCAAATATGTCCAATTGGGTATAACAGAGTGGATCACCAACTGGAAACGCAATGGTTGGAGGACTGCCACAAAAAAACCAATTAAGAACTCTGATTTATGGGTACGTCTAGATAACTTATCTGCTGGACTAAAAGTTAGTTGGCAATGGGTGAAGGGACATAGTGATAATGAAATTAATCAACGCGTAGACCTTTTGGCACGCACGGCATTAGAAAGATATAGAGCATTCCCAACAATTAGCCAATGAGATACTTAGCCCTAGATACAGAGACCACCGGTCTAAAGAAAAACGATCGCATAATAGAAATCGCTGTGGTGGAACTGATGAGTGGTTCCATAAATTCAGGAACCAATACTAAAGAGAAGCCCACAGTTTTCCATCATTATGTTAATCCTGGACCAGGGATTAAGGTAGACCCAGGTGCATTTAATGTGCATCGTATCAGTGATGAGTTCTTAGTGGACAAACCAATTTTTGCTGATATTGCCAAAGATTTTGTTGAGTTTATTCGCGATGCTGTTCTGATAATACACAATGCACCATTTGACTTATACTATATGAACTTTGAGTTGGCTCTATGTCATCAAAGAAGTGGTCATCAAAGAAGCTCCAGTCAAAGCAATGGAGACACAGAATACAATAATGTGGAAAGTATTTGCAGCAAAGTAGAGGATACTCTTAGAATAGCTAAGAATAAGTTTCCTGGTCAATCTAATAGTTTAGATGCCTTATTGGCACGCTTTGGCATAGATGCTAGCTCAAGGGACAAAGGACATGGTGCCTTAGTTGATACCAAATTACTCTGTAAAGTTTATGAGAACCTTTGTCTGAACCAATCAAACTTAGGGCTTGAAAGTGGCAAGACCCATAATAACCAAGATCCTGTAGGTAATATCCAAGATCTTGGAGGGTTTCATATAACCAAGCCAACTGCAGAAGAATTGGAAGCAGATGAACGTATAATGAGTAAGCTTCGCCAAGGTTCAGCTAAACGCTAAACCTCTACAAAATTCCCCCTGAAATCTATATAAGTAAACTTAGATTTTAAAGCAGCAGATAGGGTGGTTAGGCACTAGTGCGAAAATAAATAATATCTCCATCCACTGGTATATAATCCTTACCTTCCAAACGCCATTTACCATTCTTTTTGGCTCCTTGTTCACCGCCGCTGGCAATATAATCATCATAAGAAATTACTTCTGCACGAATAAAGTGTTTGATAAAGTCCG
>JAAOII010000051.1 GCA_015163845.1 Candidatus Portiera sp. | reverse complement strand
GCGAGAGGTAGCTACTCGTGGCGCTACTGGAACGGAAAAAACAACCGTCAGGGATGCTGGAGTAGAACAACCCACCTTATTACAGGCAATGACTTCGTAGGTGTAAGTTGCATTCCGCACAACATTAGTATCTGTGTGGCTAGTAACAGTTATTCCAGTAGCTAAATCAGTTCCACCGCGGCTGATATTATAGGAAGTGGCACCAGACGATGCAGCCCATTCCAAAGTTATTGCAGCTGGACTCAAAGTGGCTACTAAATTTGTTGGAGTTGCTGGTGGAGTTGGTTTTGCTGGTGGAGTTGGGGTACTACTACTGCTTCCACCACAAGCAGCTAAAGCAGTTGAGATTATGAGCAAAACAATGAGATTGACTAACTGAGTTGGGGCTTGTTGGATATATCCAATTAGGCCTCTAAGCCCCTTTAGGACATTTAGGCCTTGGTAATTTAAATTCTTATCTTTGGTACTGGCTTTGGTACTGGCTTTGGTACTGGCTTTGGTACTGGCTTTGGTACTGGCTTTGGTACTGGCTTTGGTACTGGCTTGGGTACTGGCTTTGATATTAGCTTTGATATTGGATTTAAGTATATTCATAATAATAGTAGGTTAATTTGTTATTATTATTATACTATTTTATTAATAATATGCATGTAAAACAATGATAATTGCATAATCATATTATAGGGGGTTTTGCGAATGTTTTATAATACATTTAGTGCATTTAATACATCAAATATCTCAAATATATCCAATATCAACTATTAACTAATTGTTGGGAGTGTCCCATAATAATATGATTATTTCAGAATTACAAATCCAGATTATCAAGCAACTCAAAGAGAAACCTCAAACTAATCTCAATGAACTTATTGCCAATATGGATATCACGCCTGAACAACAGCCCGCAATAAATAAAGCAAAGGAAGTAAAGGAAGCATTGATAGAACTTGAGGACATATTTGGCGAACAAATAATATCTGCAGACGACAATATCACTTTGCCTTCATCCAACATATTGCTGGATGAGGAGATGCTATGGCAGCAAATGACAAGTCAAGCACGTGATATATTCACTAACTGCGAGTTGTTACTTAGCATTGACTCAACCAATAAAAGAATTAAGGATATGCCAGCAGGAAGTTTATTATTAGCAGAACAGCAGACCGGCGGACGTGGCCGCTATGGTCGCTCTTGGTTAAGTCCTTTCGCTGCAGGAATCTATCTATCCATTTCACTTGAACAAGATAAGTTTCACCAAGGAGTGGAAGGTTTGAGTTTAGCATCTGGTGTAATCTTATCTCGTTTTTTGCAGGAATTAGGGGTAAGTCCAGGACTCAAATGGCCGAATGATTTGTTAGCATCCATAAACCCTGTCAGCAAACTTGGCGGAGTATTAGTGGAACTTGGTGATGAGGAAGTAATAATAGGCATAGGCATCAATTACAGAGATAGCACCACTAGTATTATGAAGAACAAACAATTAGATGAGTCCATAGCAGCTAAACAAATAGGCATAGGCACCAATTACAGAGATAGCACCGCTATGAAGAACAAACAATTAGATGAGTCCTTAGCAGCTAAGCAAATAGCCACAGTTGAGGACCTGATGAATCCAGAGGTGCTTGCCAACACAAGTCGCTCAATGGCTAGTGGAAGGTTAATTAATCACCTAGCCGAGGGCTTAAATAGATTTTTCAATAAAGGGTTTATTGACTTTCAAAGCGAATGGAATGATCTAAATATTTTGGCTAACTTGCCATTAAGCCTAGACACAGGTACTGAAGTCCTGCAGGGCATTTGCCGCGGGGTTGATGCTAGCGGACGGTTATTACTTGCGGATCAACAAAGTGACAAGGTGCATAGCATCAGTAGTGGGACAGTTATTTTGGATAAATCTACATAGAATATCAGATAATCTTAGCTACACTTGATTAATCACTGGGAATGTCCTATAATAGAGTATTATCTTATTAAATAAGAATTAGAATATATTCAAACAATTTATTATGCCTTCAATACAACTAAAAGAAGACGAGAACTTTGATTTTGCCTTACGCAAATTTAAGCGTATGTGCGATCGTGCCGGCATTATTGCCGAAGT
>JAAOII010000050.1 GCA_015163845.1 Candidatus Portiera sp. | reverse complement strand
TCTTCTCCAATCCTAGTGCCATTTCTATATACTCGGTAGTAAGTTGCAGCTGGATCTAGATTCCAAGAGATCGTCAATGAGGTGGGGGCTGCAGATCCTACACTGCTAATGGAAGGCACACCTGGGACTGGGTCTGCTCCTGCCGCGAGAGTGCTTGCACTCATTGGGGCTGATTGATCCGAACAGCCACTCTCATTGCAGGCATCTATTGTATAACTATAGGAGGTGTTAGGAGTCAAGCCGCTGTCAAGATAGTTAGTCGTTGAGATTACGGTATCTCCTCCAATCCTAGCGCCATTTCTATATACTCGGTAATAAGTTGCAGCAGCAACTGGGGACCAAGAGAGCGTCAAAGAAATGGGGGTTATTTCTCTTAGGCGAATGGAAGGCATACCTGGAGCCCGGTAATTAACTACTAAACTTGCGGGAGAAGAACAGTTGCCTAGATTACAAGCACTTACCCTGTAGGTATAGTCAGTTCCTAACATAGGAGTAGTATCTATATAAGTTGCAACAGTGGCACTCAAGTTGGCTTCCAATATTAAAGTATCAGTTCCATTGCTACGGCTGATATTATAGTAAGTGATGCCATCAGTTCCAGCAGTCCATCTTAGTATCACATTATTTGGACTGAGAGTGGCGGTTAGATCTTGAGGTGGTAAAACTGATGGTGTAGCATCATCAACCACCACATCTATAGATGTAGAACAACCTACATCATTACATGCGCTAACTAGGTAAGTATAACTTTCGCCTTGTGGAGCAGCATCATCTGTGTAGGTTAGGAACGTGACACTGTCAGCTATGACACTGTCAGCTATGTCCCTACCTTTGTGTATAATACGATAGTAATCTGCATCAGCAATACTCGCCCATTGTAGAACAACACTATCTGAGAGGCGAGTGGGAGCTACGAGTGGGGCTGCTGGAACGGAATAATCAACTACCAAGGGCCTTAAGGAAGTTGGGGCTGAGCAAACCACACCTTTATTCGTGCAGGCAAGAATTGTGTAGACATAGATTGTTCCTAAAACAAGGTTCTTTCTATCTGTGTAGCTGTTAGTAGAGCTCATTGCATCCGATTGAGTAATTCCGTTACTGCGTATGATCTTATAGCGATCAGCTCCAGCGACATTGTTCCATTGTAGGGTGATTTTATCTGAAGAGCGAGTGGCATTTAAGCCAGTTGGGGCATCTAGGATGGTATAATCAACCGACAAGGATGCGTGAGCTGAGCAGTCGAGAACCTTACAGGCAAGAATTGTGTAGTTATAGGTTGTTCCTTCCTCTAGATTTGCGCTATCTACGTAGATAGGTGTCGCGACCTTGGCATTCTGGAAGCCACCACTGCGACTAACATTATAGGAAGTGGCACCAGGCGATGCAGCCCATTCCAAAGTTATTGCAGCTGGACTCAAAGTGGCTAGTATATTTGGGGAAGTTGGTGGGGGGGGTGATGTTGAACCGCCTCCTCCGCTACAGGCGGTTAGTGCGACTGTCATGAGAGTTAATATAAGCACGGATATATTATTCCCATTAATGGCTGGGATGGATAAATTAAAGTTTTTCATAATTGTTTGCTTAATTGTTTGCTTAATTGTTTGCTTAATTGTTTGCATAATATTAGTAGCTAGTTGCATAGTTTTAATTTTCATTGAAGATTAATAATCATAGATTGAGTTGATCTAAGTAGAACACTCATATTGTCAAGTGTATTGTCGTTGCAATTCATATCTATTTCTGTCATATATAAAGAGATTATACCCTACATATAAAAGTAATTATAGCATAAAAACCACATAATATCTTTCCGTTAGATAGCTATGGTTATTAGGCATTTAGAAGATTTCCATTTAAGAAAAATAAATTTAAGCGTGAGTAGTTCTTTCTTTTATGCCTTATGCCTTATGCCCTACTATGCTGCTATGCTGCTATGCTACTATGCTATAATTAGTTAAAGCATAAAGGCATATATGGGTGAATCAAATCAACAAATAGATAAAAAGTTAAATCGCACTGGCAAGGTCCAGAGGGATACCAATGAAACAAGCATTAGTGTCGGTCTGGAATTAGATAACTTCAATGCAGGTGAAATATCCAGTGGAGTTAGCTTTTTGGATCATATGCTTGAGCAAATTGCTAAACATGGACAGATAAAACTTGATGTTCAGTGTAAGGGTGACAATCATATTGACGATCACCACTCTGTTGAGGACATAGGTATTTGTTTTGGACAGGCACTAAACAAAGCACTTGGGGATAAGAAAGGTATTGTGCGGTTCGCCAGTTGCTATGCCCCATTGGATGAAGCACTCTCACGCACGGTTATTGACATATCTGGGCGTCCATGCTTAGCTTTGCATAGCCAATGGACTGCTGCACAAATTGGTGATTTTGATGTGCAACTGGTGCGGGAGTTTTTTCAGGGGGTAACTAATGGTGCTTCTATGACCCTGCACATTGATTGTCTACGTGGTATTAATTGTCACCACCAAGTTGAAAGTGTTTTCAAGTCATTCGCATTGGCTCTCAGACAGGCAACTAACCTAACCAACCAAACATCAGTGCCCTCCACCAAAGGGGTGCTTTAGTTGCAGAATATGGATTTTATCCGCATAAGGAACCTGACTTTCAAACGGGATGGTAGGAAGATATTAGATAAATTAAATCTTGATATTCCTCAAGGAAATATCATCGGCATAATGGGACCAAGTGGTTGTGGCAAAACAACTCTGCTGCGAATCATTGCGGGGTATCTTAAACCAGACAGCGGGCAAGTTATAGTGGATGGTGTTGACATTAATAAACTGAAGCGACGTGAATTGCTGGAGTTTCGTAAAACTATGGGTTTCTTATTTCAAAGTGGTGCTCTTTTTACAGATATGAATGTCTATGAAAATATTGCTTTCCCTCTCAAAGAGCATTATCGTCTCCCAGCAGAAGTGATCAATGACATAGTCCAAATGAAACTTGAATGTGTGGGCTTACGTGGTGCTCAAGATCTTATGCCAAGTGAACTCTCTGGAGGGATGGGCCGTCGCGTTGCACTGGCACGTTCCATAGCTATTGACCCTTCCTTAATGATGTATGACGAGCCGTTTACTGGGCAGGATCCTATTAGCAAGGGAGTTCTTATGGAGTTGATTAAAACTGTCAATGATAGTTTAAAGATTACCAGTTTGGTGGTGTCTCATGATATACCCGAGACCCTTAAGATTTCTGACTATGTATATATTTTGGCAGAAGGTAAAACCATTGGCAAAGGAGATCCTGCTAGTATGAAATCCAATGCTTCACCTTTCGTCCAACAATTTTTGCGAGGTGAAAAAGAAGGTCCAGTTACTTTCCATTACAAGGCCACGCCACTGAAAAAAGCCCTCGGCCTATAGAATGATGAAAGATAGCCAGCTAAACAAATACCTATTGTCTCCTTTGCAACGTCTTGGGGCGGGCACTCTGGCATATTTGGCAACTTGGGGACGTGCAACTATATTAGTGCTGGATGCTTGCATAATCCTACCGCGTAGTGCCAGGGGAGTTAATTTATTCTTGCGGGAAATTTATAAGTTAGGGGTGCTATCTTTGCCGATTATAGTTGTCTCAGCCGCATTTGTTGGGATGGTCTTGGCTTTGCAGGGTTATACTATTCTGCGTAATTTCAGTGCTGAGTCCGCAGTTGGGCAGTTGGTTGCCTTATCTTTATTTCGTGAGTTAGGTCCTGTTTTAGCCGGGTTGTTATTTGCTGGACGTTCTGGCTCAGCACTAACCGCGGAGATATCACTGATGAAAACAACAGAACAAATATCCAGTTTGGAGATGATGGGAGTAGATCCAGTGAGATATTTAGTAGCACCACGCCTGTGGGCTGGACTCCTGACTTTGCCTGTTTTGACAATTGTATTTAATATGACGGGAATATGGATGGGTGGAGTTGTCGCCATAGAATGGCTAGGAATTTACGAAGGATCCTATTGGGGCAATATGCAACAAGTAGTATCCTTACAAAGTGATATAATTAATGGAATAATCAAGTCATTAGTGTTTGCTTTCGTAGTCACTTGGATAGCAATATTCCAAGGATATAATTCAACACCTACGGCTGAGGGTATAGGTATTTCCACTACTAAAACAGTGGTCTACTCTTCCTTAGGCATATTGGGCTTGGATTTTTTATTAACAGCGTTATTGTTTAGTAATATTTGATTTAGTAATATTTGATATGGATAGAAATTATAAAATAGAAGTTTTAGTGGGGATGTTTGTCATACTGGGGTTAGTGGCTTTCACTTTCCTTGCATTGCGCACAAGTGGACTTGCGGTATCTGATTATGGTAAGTCCGCTAGTTACCATCTGTATGCAGCTTTTGACAACATAGGCGGGCTTAGACCTAGAGCAAAAGTTACCATGGCAGGGGTTAGAATAGGCAGTGTTTCTTCCATTGATATTGATAGAGATAGCCAGCAAGCAGTGGTCAAACTTAATGTCAACAGCAATATAAACTTTCTCACAACTGATACATCTGCCGCCATTCAGACCTCTGGCATATTGGGCGAGCAATATCTTGAATTGGTCTCTGGAGCAGATGAGGAAATATTAGGGGACGGTGATGAAATAACTTTTACTCAGTCAGCATTAATCTTGGAGAATTTGATCAGTCGATTTTTGTTTGAAAGAGGTAAGGACGAATAATGAGACCAGCCGCATCTATGCCAATATCTATGCCGATATCTATGGCAATATCTATGCCGATAGCCATAAAGAAACCTAAGCCAACGATGGGGCCAGTCGCATCTACGCCTTTATCCTTTATATGCTTCGCCAGTATGCTGGTAGTTATGAGCGTCTTCACTGCTCCTTCTGTAGTCCTAGCAGCAGATACTCCTGAAGTTTTGATTAGTAAGGTTGCTGATAATTTTATTGGTGCGCTCAAGGAAGAGAAGATCTCCAATGACCCAACAAAAGGTAAAGAACAAATTAAGAGAATTGTAGATACCCACCTATCCCCGGCTATTGACTTTAGACGCATCGCCTATAGAACAATGGCTAAGAACTATAAAAAAGCCAGCACTAAACAATTCCTTGCTTTTACGGAATCCATTAAAAAAAGCTTAATCAATACCTATACAAACCCTCTTATAGAGTTAGATTCTCAGCAAGTCGCTAAGCTGTTAGCTGTTGAGATACGCGAAAGCAGGATAACTGGGAAAAAGAAAAATACTGCTGTTGTAGCCACTTGGCTCATAGTGGGAGCTAATGAAAAATATGATGTGGTCTATTATCTATATTTCAAGGAATCAAAAGATACTTGGTTAGTAGAGAATATTTCTGTCGAAGGTATCAACCTTGCCTTAAGTTTTCGTAATCAATTCCAAAGATTATTCAGTGAATATGGCGGGGACTATGATAAAGTTACGCAAGTATGGGCAACCTCTAAAGTGGACGAATAATCTTAAACCCTATATAAGTATATTATGGATATAAGCATAAAACAAAATAATAACAAGGTTGAGCTTGCTGGTGCTTTGGTTGCGGATAATCTGGACCAAGCACTCGTTAAAGTCAAACAACTTATTGCCAACTCTGATGCTAATAAAAAAATTGAGATGTCCTTCAGCGGTATAACTAAAAACAATAGCATTTGTATAGCATTCATCCTTTGTTGCTTAAGATATGCTAAGCTGCTTAACCGCCAAGTTATCCTTATTAATTTCTCCAAAGAACTCAATGATCTGCTTGATATATATAATCTGGCTAGTGTCATTAAAGTTCGCTAATCCCAAATAAACAATATAAAGCCAAACAACATAAAAACAAACTATAGATATGAACTCTGAAGACATCAAGAACTTACTCCAAGATGCGTTCCCTTCTTGTAGAATAGAAGTTACAGAAAACCAAGGGCAATTTAGAGTTTTAGTTATAGGCGAAGAGTTTAAGGGGATGACTGAAGTTGTTAGACAGCAAAAAATATATGCCCCTCTTACCCCACATATAACAACAGGTAGGATACATGCGGTTACCGTAAAAGCTAGTACCCCAGAGGAACAGGATGCCGCAAAAATTCGAATACAGAATGACTAATTGTCTATATAATTACATAATACATACTACAAAACACAAATGCAAAAACTTGAAGTTACTGGCGGGAAGAAATTAGAAGGAGAAGTTACAATATCAGGAGCGAAGAATTCTTCCTTACCTATATTAATTAGCTCACTGCTTACCGATCAGAAATTAGTATTACATAATATTCCCCACTTAAATGATGTGTCCTCAATGATCACACTTCTGAGAGAACTTAATGTTGATATAACAATGCATGAGAATATAAGCTTGACAACCCAAGCTGACAATGTCACAAGTTGGACAGCACCTTACGACATTGTAAGGACTATGCGGGCATCTATAATGGTAATCGCCCCTTGCTTAGCAAGATTTGGCAAAGCAATAGTATCCTTACCAGGTGGTTGCTTAATTGGTAGCCGCCCCATAGATATGCATTTGAGCGGATTGGAGGCAATGGGTGCCAAGTGCTTCATAAAGGAAGGATATATTCACTGTAGTGCTCCAAAGGGTCTTAAGGGTGCCACGGTATCATTTGATAATAAGACAGTAACTGGAACTGAAAATATACTCATGGCAGCCACCTTGGCAAAAGGCACAACAACTATAAAAAATGCTGCCTGTGAACCAGAGATAGTGGATTTAGCAAATTGCCTTATAAAAATGGGAGCACAAATTCAAGGGCAAGGCACAGAAACAATTCAAGTAGATGGAGTCAAGAAGCTTGGTGGTGCAGAACATACCATAATGCCAGACCGTATTGAAAGTGGAACTTTTTTAGCGGCAGCTACAGCTACTAGAGGACACATTCGCATAAAAAACACTAACCATAAATACTTGAAAAATGTTATCAGCAAGCTTAAACTAGCTGGGGCAGAAATTACATGTAAAGAGGACTGGATAGAACTGGATATGAAGGGTAAAAGACCTAAAGCAGTTAATATCAAGACCGCACCCTATCCCAAGTTCCCTACAGATATGCAAGCACAATTCATGGCGATAAATTCCATTGCTGATGGCAATAGTAAGGTTCAAGAGACGGTCTTTGAAAATAGATTTATGCATATTGACGAAATGAAAAGAATGGGGGCTGATATAACCATAGATAATAATTGTGCTTTCATCAAAGGGGTTAAGTCACTATCTGGTGCTGAAGTAATCGCTTCTGACTTGCGTGCTTCTGCCAGCTTAATCATCTCGGCATTGGTTGCTGAAGGGACGAGCAACATCAACCGAGTGTATCACATAGATCGTGGATATGAGTTCATTGAGGAAAAAATGCAACGTCTCGGGGCTAACATAGTCAGAAAGATAGATTAGAAAAATACTCCAACTAGTATGACAATTATTGCAATCCCCAAAGGACGCTTAATGCCACTGTGTTTGGATAAACTTACTCAACTGGGAATTATGCAAGATTATAAGCATAAAGAACGACAACTCTCATATAATTTGGGAAATGATATTACACTTTTTATGATTAGAAACTCAGATATTCTAACTTACGTCAAAAATAATATGGCAGATATTGCTTTCGTGGGTTCGGATATACTTCTGGAGGATGGTGATAATGGCAATAGTTACTATGATTATGCTGATGCTAATTTAGGCAGTTGTCGGTTAATGGTCGCCGGCAGAGAAATCAAAACAAATTATTCTGTTAGTAACAAGCTACGCGTAGCGACAAAATATACTAGAGTGGCTGCTGATTATTATGCTGGAAAAGGTCTGCAGGCAGAAATCATAAAGATTAATGGTTCAGTAGAGTTAGCTGCTTCTGCTGGCTTTGTTGACCAGATAGTTGACATAGTAGATACTGGCAAAACGCTGGAAGATAATAACTTGATTACTCTGGATAAGATAGCAGATATTACTACTAGGATTATTGCTAATAAAGGTGTTATGAAAAGTAAGTGGGATAGCATCTCCCCTTTACTCAAAAAGTTAGAGGCCTAATAGGCATATCTAATAGGCATATATAGTGGCAGTCAAGAAACTAACTAACTCTTCTCTTCTCCTCTATGGGAAAAACATAGTTGTTAGCGGAGCAGCATCTTTATATGCCGAGTCAATTATCATGGCATTGGCGGCAGAAGGAGGGAATCTAATATTACTGGATAAGGAAAATATAATAATAAAGGACTTAGCTATACAAATTAACAAGAAGTATGGCTTAACAGCATTAACTATGCCTCTAGACTTGAGCTATGATAGAGATAAGCCCTATCAAAATATTGGTCAGAACCTAATTGCCAATGATATCAAAAGTATTGATGGCTTTATATCTCTTGGATCTTATGAAGGTGTGCCTAGCAACACCCTGTCATTCCCTACCCCTTTATGGAAGAACACTATGCAACTTAACCTGGATGGTATCTTTATATTGGTCAAGAATCTTTTACCTTTCTTGCTGAGTTCTAAAAATCCCAACATTGTCTTTTCACTCCTTGATGAAGAGCAGATTATTCATGGCAATAATATAGCTAACGGAGTCGCCAGTCATGCTCTAGAGGGCTTCACTAAAATATTAGCAAGCGAAATG
>JAAOII010000049.1 GCA_015163845.1 Candidatus Portiera sp. | reverse complement strand
TATCTTTATTATCTGCTGATGGCGACTTCATTCTCAAATATCCTGCTGCTAAAGTAAACTCATTGTCAGCATAAATAACCTCCAAATTAGCTGACTTCTTATGTAATATTATTTTTTGTGGTTGCATTTTATCTATTCGTTTCTTTAATCCGACGACTTAGTAGAATCCGTTGCCAAGACGTCCCGTAAAGGTTTGAGTAGGTCCCAAGCTACTTTGCGTCTTTGTGGTTCATCCAACATCACTCTCAAACTATCCAACACTATAGGAGCATTAGAGGTAAATTGTTTATGCTCTGGTAAATCTTGCACCACATCCTCGCCCAGAATTAAGATATATAAATCCTGTCCAGTTGAATGGCGACTCTTATCACTTAATGCTTTAATAAAACCTTTAATGGTATTTTGCAAAGCATTCTTATCTTGGCTGAGGACTTCTTCTAAGTTCTTTATTAAAGGAGGATAGACCAGTATATTTTCCTTGTTGAAGCGGTACTCTGCCATATTTACTCCGCACTTCTCTAGCATTTTAGTTAAAAGCTCACGCTCATCCTGAAGCATACCGACTTTGTTCCTCAATGAATAAAGAACTAAGATATTACCATAGAGGAGTGCTCCGATACGTAAGGAAGGACGCAAAGATGTTGCCTTTGTGCTGCTATCAGTCCGCATATTTTTATCCTGTGTTTTTTCTGTGCTAGCAGTATTTTTATTTGTGTCGGCAGGATCACCATCACTCTCTTTTTCTTGTTTGGTCTGAGGGTTTGTTGTCTCCCCACCATCAGAGCTAGTAGCTTTGCTTAGAGTTGCGCCGCCTCCATTAGCCGCTAGGCCTTGATTACCTCCCATGGGATACAAGTAGCTATTATTTGTAGTGATAGTTTTATTTGTGTCGGCATATTCTTCTGCTACTGGAATTTCTGGGAAAGTATCATCTCTATCCACCCAGATGGTAAGATTGAAATATCCGGCAAACTCATTGAGCTTACGCAACCTTTCCAAGCTGACACCTGTATTTGCTCCTGTATTTTCAACGAGCGTGGAGTTTTCTATTGGAGAATTATGCACTATATATGTCGCAATATTTCAAAAGTTACGATATTAAGGTGTCTCGCTTTTTTGTGGGTTCATCTTGCTATCATCCTGCAATAAGTTTATCGCATTGATATATGCTTTGGCTGATGCGCTTACTATGTCCAAGTCCGCCCCAGATCCATTAACCACCCGAGAGCCCTTTTGCAAGCGGACCATTACCTCGCCCATGGCATCTGTCCCTTCAGTAATAGCATTTACTGAATAAAGTAACAAAGAAGCATCACAATCGGTTATCTTATTGATGGCTTCAAATATTGCATCAACTGGTCCATTACCATAACTCTGTAGTTTTATTTTTTGACCATCCTTAATCACTGTTATCTCGGCACTTGCCTTCTCATTGGTTTTAGTATGGATAGTTGCATGCTCAAACTTGAAGCGAGCATTATTCTCAACCTGGATAGCAGTGGACAAGGCATGCAAATCTTCATCATAAACAGTATGTTTATGATCCGCTAGATTTTTGAACTTAACGAATAACTCATCTAATTCTGTGGCATCTAAAGTGTAACCTAAAGCTTCCATGCGTTTACTAAAAGCATTGCGACCAGAGTGTTTACCCAAGACCAGTTTATTTGTCTGCCAGCCAACATCCTCGGCTTTCATTATTTCATAGGTCTGGCGATGCTTGATAACACCATCTTGGTGAATTCCTGCCTCATGAGCAAAAGCATTGGCACCAACAATTGCCTTGTTGGGTTGCACTGGGAAGCCAGTAATCTGTGAAACCAATTTAGAGGTGGGAACTATTTGCTCTGTCTTGATATTAGTATTTAGATTTATCATGTCGTTACGGGTATTCACTGCCATGACAATCTCTTCTAAAGCCGCATTACCAGCTCTTTCCCCAAGTCCATTAATAGTACATTCCACTTGGCGAGCACCAGCCGCCACAGCAGCCAAAGAGTTGGCAACTGCCAAACCCAAATCATTATGACAATGAGCTGAGAATATTGCTTTATCTGAATTAGGTACTCTGGTTATAATATCCTTTATCATTTCACCAAACTGATGAGGCAGGGCATAACCCACAGTATCTGGAATATTAATAGTAGTAGCGCCAGCGGCAATCGCCTGTTCTATGATACGACATAGAAAGTCGTTATCCGAGCGACTAGCATCTTCACAGGAGAACTCCACATCATCACAAAGATTGCGAGCCAACTTAACTGCATCAACTGCACTAGCTATTACTTGATCTGGTTCCATCTTCAACTTATACTTCATATGGATTGGTGAAGTAGCTATAAAAGTATGTAATCTTTTACGCGGCGCTGGTCTGATAGCCTCAGCAGCTCTTTCAATGTCAATTTTTTTAGCACGGGCTAAACCACACACGGATGAATCCTTGATGGTCTTGGCAACTGCCATTACGGACTGGAAGTCCCCTTCACTGGATATGGGGAATCCTGCCTCTATGATATCTACTTTTAGCATCTCCAACAATTTGGCGATACGCACTTTCTCATCCAGAGTCATAGATGCCCCTGGGCTTTGTTCACCATCTCTTAAGGTGGTGTCAAATATAATTAAATCCTTCTTCATAATACTATTTTAATACTTGTAATAATTTTTATATTCCTACTCAGATTATCACTAGCTTATATATGAAATTATAGAAGATTCCACAACAAGTCGGCTAGTGTAGTTTAAGTTGGTCTAGTTTTGGTGTATGCTTAATAATCTTTTCTACCCCTTCGGGCAGAGAAAATTTAAGCCAAGAAACTTAGTGTGAAGTAAAGTAGAGTTGCTGAACAAAACATTGCTATACAAGGAATGACAAAAAGCAATAACTTGTTGCATATCTTCCATATTAATAATTCGCTGATTTCTCATAAGTTCCATTATATACCATTCTCAACAATATTCTACAATCTACAATAGTTTAGAAATCTCTTGTTCGCTATCCATAGCCAAATGTAATTTTTCTGGACTAAGAATTAACCGAGCTCTCTCTAATTTGTCCTGCGGAGTGGCAACTCCCTTGACTTCCGCCAAGTAGATCAACATCAACATCCATCCAAGGCAGCGTCCGAGAGTTGCGTATCTAATGCTTAAGATAATATCACTTGGCGGCATTGTGTGTTTGGCTAGCTTACTTCCATGCAGTTCAGGCAACCTATCATCTGACCTCTCATCTGACCTATCATTTAACCTTTCATCTGACCTCTCATTTAACCTCTCATCTGACCTCTCATTTAACCTCTCATCTGACCTCTCATTTAACCTATCATCTGACCTATCATTTAACCTTTCATTCAATCTATGATAGTATTCTTCATACAAACCGAGAATATCCGTTGCTGCAAGAGGTGTAATTCCTTCATAAGCCCACATACTTGCTGAGAAGAGAGAAGAATGCCCTACATCAATTATTGGCAATCCATAAAAATCACCTTCTATGTCAACGACCATGGCTCGTTCCGCATTCGCCACTTTGCTGCTACTTGCATTAAGGTCTGCATTAAGGTCTGCATTAATATCTGTAATGATATCTGCAGAAGAATCTGCAATGATAAAGTTGCTCGGATTAGCATCCTTCAATATAGGAAGCATTAGCGTGCTAGAGTTCTGTTCATAGGCATCTATATTAGTAATTGGTGCTCTCATACAATTCTCTGTTAGCTGGCGGATTAATTTACAAGAGGCCTTATTTATCCCCATCCCTCGCCCGCCATCACTAAAGTTCACATCATCTAATAACTTCATCCTTTCTGCTATCACCTTGAGCATAGTTGCGTGGCTAATAGTATTTTGTTTAGTGGCTTGAGGATGTCGGTTAGAACTCACACAAGCATTATCACTAGTGTGTAAGGCAGCTAAAGAACCTGTAATCAAAGATAAGTCATCAGGGGATTTGGCTGGGCGTCCAGCTATATATTCACATAAGATTCCACCATCAGGTAAATCCACATCAACTAATTGAGGTGAATAACCACTTTTAGCAAAAGTTGCGAATCTATTTTTTATCTGAGCATTTCCTATAGCACCATAAGACATTAAGCTTTTGCCAGTTGCGGGCACTCGCAAGATTAGTTCTCTTGAATCAGTAAGTGATTGATTAGAATAAGGATTAGTTAGAGAGACATAATAGACAGAGTTATTCACTCCAGCCGCCAAGAGTTTTAAGGATAGATCCTGCACATCAAGATTAAGTGCAGCGGCTATAACATCTCTCCAACGAGCATTCTCCACATCCTTAATCATCTTTCCATCTCCGCCTCACGGCAAGTAGTTCCAAACATTACTATCTATTATAAAGAATTCCTACCCACTCATAAATTAGGGGTGCCTCAGGGGTTGGTTTTTTAAGCGGACTATGCTATAATACAACTCTTAGGGGATTAGACAGGGGTGTCTAGATTAAAAACTTGTGGGGATATGGTAAAACACAAGCGATAACTGACAACAATTAGTTATCCAAATCAACTCAAGAATTGACTTAGCTCATACTATGCACGTATTATGCACGCATTATACAAATAGTATGTAGTGGTAGGAACTTGTTCTTAATTCTCTAATATTTTATTAGTGAGCTAATGTATAGCTAAGTAAAAAAATTAATACCAAGGGGGATTAAATGGAGGGATTAAATGAGAGGATTAAATGGGGGAATTAAATGGAGGGATTAAATATGTTTGCAAATTTTGAGCAAAGAAATTTTAGCGGAACAGAAATCAGAGAAATAGAGTCAAAACAAAAACAACTTCAAAGGGGTGCTAGACCAAATTACAAGTTGTTGCTAATATTAACTATGCTCCTGATCTTGAATATATTAATTGCATCTTGTGGCAGTTCATCTGGCAGTTCATCCAGCAACCCATCTAATAATACAGACAAAGAACCGAGCAGAGGTGAATCAGAAGGATCTCTTGTCTACTTTGATCCAATTGATTCGGACGGCAATGGTTTTTTAGAGTTATGGCATCCAGTTCATCTATTATCTTTAACCGATTCATATAGTAGCACTTCGTTATCTCTAAATGGATTTTATGAATTGACAGCCGATATTGACCTAAGCGAATATTCTAACTGGCAACCCATTGGTAACTTAACCCATCCTTTTACTGGAAAGTTTGATGGGCGGGGCTTCTCTATCACTGATATATCCTCCACCGATTATAACTATGCTGGCTTGTTTGGTGTCGCTAGCGAAGCAACCATAAGTAACCTTAATATAAAGAAAGTTGATATGCTTGGCAAGACACAAGCAGGTGCCTTAGCTGGCTTTGTCTACTCCACTAATATCAGCAATGTTGAAGTTGACTTAGGTGTGGGGCAAGTTATAGTTGCTACTGATTTGGTGGATGGCAATATAGATTTTGCCTCTGGCGGTCTAGTTGGTTATAGCGAGTCGAGTAATTTAGATGATATCAGAGTGCTTGGCATTGGTTCTGTTAAGTCCTATGGCAAAGTAAATTCAACGAGGAATAGTTATTACTCTGGTGGTTTGGTTGGCAAGAGTGAAAGAAGCAGTCACACTAATTCTAAATTAGCTGCTCAGTTTGATATTATTGCCGGCAATGCTTATAAGGCAAATACCGATTCTGTTGGTTCTCTCATTGGCCAAATGCTACATTCATCTATAACCAATGCGGATGCCAACTTTACTGGGCAACTATTAGCCCAGGGCTTTGGTACCTATAATTATGCTGGGGGCTTAGTAGGAGAATTATATAATTCGGCTATTCGCGGGGTAACGGTAAAAATTAACTCATCTATAATCGCTGCTCCAGTTACATACTACGGCATTGTTTCTGGTGATGCTAATGCTGGTGGAGTTGTAGCTTATAGCTTTGGCTCAAGTAAAATATCAAATATCACCATAGATATATTGGGTGATATTATAGCTAATGGTGGCGATGATACATTTTACGGTAATTATGTAAATGCTGGTGGTCTACTAGCCACAGAATATTTGCCATCAGCACAAAATGTTCGTCTATCAATAGATGGCGATATAATCGTTATTGGCAATTATAACGAAATATCTGCTATTGGTCCCATAAGTGATGTTCTAACTAATGTCAGTGTATTAATCAATGGAGACCTATTATCAAATATTAGTAATTATGAGGGAGATGGTTCCTATAGTCATGTTGGGGTGATGCTGACTAGGAGTCCGCAAGGAGGAGTCCGCAATGTTTCTGTAGTTATCAATGGCAACATTTTTTCCGAGTCCTTGAGAAATGATAATTATGTTGGCATGATGTTAGATGGTTTCTATAGTAATAATCTTGTGGTCATAAAAAACTCTTATGTGCTGGTAAATGGTTCAGTGGACATTTTAGCTCTTCCTGGTTCTGAAATAAAATTTGGTGGATTTATATCTGAGGGTAAATCTGGTAACCTATTATTGGAGAATACTTATGTCCATATTACTGGAGGAGTTAGGATCAATGCTACATCTTCTGCAGAGTCACCTAGCACTCTAGATCTAGGTTACATATTTGGCACTAAGACGGATGGATTAATTGCTAATATCGCAGATAGTTACTTCGCCATGGATGACCCTATGGCAATATATGTAAATGATGTTTTATCTCCTGAACATTTTGATGGAGAAGTTGGACAAACTGATTTGGACTCCACCAGAGATAACTTAATTATTCAAGATACATATTATCATCTAGATCTAAAGACCGATCCCTTTCTGACAATGTCGCCCCCATTCATGCATACAAGAAAATATCGTAATTATGTCCAATTGCGTTGCCCGACTAATGAAGGAGAGGTTTGCGGCGGCACAGGAGCTACAAGTACTGTGCCAACCTATCTCGGTTGGGATCCAAACAAGTGGGATTTTGGCACAGTGACCGACTTACCCAAATTAAGGCGTTAAGGGTTTATAAGGATTAATAAAACATTAATAAATAGGGAGGACTAAATATGTTTGCAAAAAATGAAGGGGGAATATCACTGAAATGAAAATCACTGAAATGAAAATCACTGAAATCGGACAAATAGAATCAAAACAAAGACGGTTCAAAAAGAGCGAGCGATCAATATACGAGCGAATGCTAATATTAGCTGCAACTCCAATCTTGATTATGCTGTTGGCATCTTGTAGCAGTTCGGGCGGCAGTTCATCTGGCGGTACTAACCCTGGACCCCTTAGAGGTGAAGTAAACAATCCACTCAATCCAAGTAGTTATTATGACCCAATTGATTCGGATGGCAATGGCTTTTTAGAGTTATGGCATCCTGCTCATTTACTTTCCTTAACTGCTTCATATAATAACACTTCATTATCTCTGAGTGGATCTTATGAATTGATAGCTGATATTAATTTAGCCGAATATTCTAACTGGCAACCCATTGGCAACATAACCCATCCCTTCACTGGGAAGTTTGATGGGCGGGATTTCTCCATCACTAATATATCCTCCACCGAGTATGATTATGCTGGCTTGTTTGGCGTTACCAATGGAGCATCCTTAAGTAACCTGAAGATAAAGAAAGTTGATATGCTTGGTGAGACACATGCTGGTGCCTTAGCTGGTTTTATATCCTCCACTAATATCAGCAATATTGAAGTTGACTTAGGTATGGGGCAGGTCAGGGTTGCTAGTAGTTCCATTGAAGGCATCCAATATTTTGCCGCCGGTGGTCTAGTTGGTTATAGCGAGTCGAGTAATTTAGATGATATTAGAATGCTCGGCACTGGTTCTGTTAGATCCTATGGCAAAGTAGATGCACCAGATAACCGATATAACTCTGGCGGTTTAGTCGGCTTAAGTGTAAGAAGCAATTTTATTAATTCCGCCTTAGATGCTCAACTTGATATTATTGCCGGCAATGCTTATAGGGCAAACTCCGCTGTAGTTGGTGGTCTAATTGGCAGGATGAGATACTCTTCTGTGCTTGGCATTGATATGAATTTCACTGGTCAATTATTAGCCCAGAGCTTTGATGCCTATAATACTGCTGCAGGTCTAGTAGGATACCTTACTGCTTCAGCTATCCACGGAGTAACGGCAAACATTAATTCGTCCATAGTTGCTTCTCCCATTCCATATGATGATTTTCAGAAAAGGGGTATTGTCGTTTCTAGCGGAGTTATAGGTGAAGCTCGTAACCCAAGCAGCTTAGCAGATATTACTGTGCATATATCAGGAAATATAATAGCTGACAATAATTATAATGATGATTATGCTTATGTTGGTGGTATCTTAGGTGCAGGGAGTTTAGAATCCATCTATAATACTCATCTATCAATAGATGGCGATCTAGTCGCCATTGGCTACTATAACACGATATCAGGCGTGGGATCTAATGTAGGAAACTTAGCCAACCTTAGCGTTGAGTTTAATGGTAACTGGATGACAGAAGTAAGCGATTTGAATCCAGTAGATACTGGTAGTTTAATTACAGGAATGCTAGAATCTCCTTCTAGTGGAAGAATAACCAATGTTTTTATAGTTATTAATGGCAACATTTCTTCTGAGTCCTCGGTTGATGACAATGAATTCAACATGATGTTACATAATATTCGTAGGAGATCTAGTGTTAGCATCACGGACTCTTATGTTCTGATAAATGGTTTAGTAAAAATGTCAGCTCCATCTGGTTCTAACATAAGATTTGGTGGCTTTGCAGAAAATACTCGAGAAGGACATCTATCAATCCATAACTCTTATACCCGTATTACTGGAGGAGTTAAGATCAATGCTACATCTTCTGTAGGGTCACCTAACACTCTGGATATAGGTTACATATTTAGCACTAAGGCGGATGGATTAATTGCTAATATAACTGATAGTTATTTCGCCATGGATGCTCCTCTGGCAATATATGTAGATGATGTTTTATCTCCTGAATACTTTGGCGGAGCAGTTGGACTAAATAATTTGGACTCCACCAAAGATAATTTATCTACCCAGAATACTTACTATCATCTGGATCTAAAGATCGATCCCTCGCTACTAATGCAACCCTTGCCAAATCACACACCAGAATATCGTAATTATGTCCAGTTGCGTTGCCCCACTAGTGCGGGAGAGGTCTGTGGAGATATAGGGGATACAGGAGCTACAGGAGCTACAAGTAATTTGCCAACCTATCTCGGCTGGAACTCAAGCAAATGGGATTTTGGCACAGAGACCGATTTACCTAAATTAAGACGCGACATCTACTTTGATAGTAGCTCTGGTAACATTTCGGATTTCAGTTCTAGTGGAATTTCAGGAGACAACTCATCTGTCAATTCTGGTGCTAACTCATCTGCAGGTGCTAAACCTATAGACATCAAAGGCGGACAAACCAATTCATCCAAACCAACCAAACCACTTGCCTACTATGCCCCTGCTGATTCAGATGGCAATGGCTTTTTAGAGTTATGGCATCCTGCTCATCTACTATCTTTAACCGATTCATATAATAACACTTCATTATCTCTGAGTGGATCTTATGAATTGATAGCTGATATTAATTTAGCCGAATATTCTAACTGGCAACCCATTGGTAACTTAACTCATCCCTTCACTGGAAAGTTTGATGGGCGGGGCTTCTCCATCACTAATATATCCTCCATAGAGTATGATTATGCTGGTTTGTTTGGCGTTACCAATGGAGCATCCTTAAGTAATCTGAAGATAAAGAAAGTTGATGTGCTTGGTGAGCTACAAGCAGGTGCCTTAGCTGGCTTTATTGAATCCACTAATATCAGCAATATTGAAGTTGACTTAGGTATGGGGCAGGTTATAGTTGCCGCTTGTTTGTGTGATGAAGATATAGATTTTGCCGCTGGCGGTCTAGTTGGTTATAGCAAGTCCAGTAATTTAGATGATATCAGAATGCTTGGCGCTGGTTCTGTTAGGTCCTATGGCAAAGAAAATGCAACAGACAACTATTATTACTCTGGTGGTTTGGTTGGCGTGAGTAAAAGAAGCAGTTACACTAATTCTAAATTAGCTGTTCAGTTTGATATTATTGCCGGCAATGCTTATAAAGCAGTTGAAGTTAGAGTTGGAGGTCTCATTGGTGATATGTCACGTTCATCTATAACCAATGCGGATGTAGATTTCACTGGGCGTATATTAGCCCAGGGCTTTGATGCCTATAATATTGTAGGGGGCTTAGTAGGGGCATCATCTGCTTCAGCTATCCACGGAGTAACGGCAAATATTAATTCATCTATAATCGCTAATTCAATTAAATATAATGGCATTAATTCTGATGATGCCAGTGCTGGTGGAATTTTAGGAATCAGCTATAAGTCAAGTAAAATATCAAATATCATCCTAGACCTATTAGGTGATATTATAGCTGGTGAGCCCACTAACGATGCATATGCTGGTGGCTTACTAGCCGAAGGAGATTTGCACTCAGCACAAAATGTTCAGCTATCAATAGATGGTGATATAATCGTGATCGGCAAGGATAATGCAATATCTACTATTGGTCCCATAAGTGATGTTCTAACTAATGTCAGTATATTAGTCAATGGAGACCTATTATCAAAAATTGGTAATTATGAGGGAAGGTATTCCAATAGTTATGTTGGGGTGATGTTGTCTAATAGTCCGCAAGGAGGAGCCAGCAATGTTTCTGTAGTTATCAATGGTAATATTTTTTCCGAGTCCCGAGGAGATAATAATGTCGGTATGATGGTAGATTATCATCGTAGGGGTCTTGCGGTCATAAAAAACTCTTATGTGTTGGTAAATGGTTCAGTGGATATTTTAGGTCTTCCTGGTTCTGAAATAAAATTTGGTGGATTTATATCCGGTGGTAGGACTGGTAACCTATTATTGGAGAATACTTATGTCCATATTACTGGAGGAGTTAGGATCAATGCTACATCTTCTGCAGAGTCACCTAGCACTTTGGATCTAGGTTACATATTTGGTACTAAGGCAGATGAATTAATTGCTAATATAACTAATAGCTACTTCGCCATAGATGATACTCTATCAATATATGTGAATGATGTTTTATCTCCTGAATACTTTGGCGGAGCAGTTGGACTAAATAATTTGGACTCCACCAAAGATAATTTATCTACCCAGAATACTTACTATCATCTGGATCTAAAGACCGATCCCTCGCTACTAATGCAACCCTTGCCAAATCACACACCAGAATATCGTAATTATGTCCAGTTACGTTGCCCCACTAGCGCGGGAGATATCTGTGGAAATATAGGGGATACAGGAGACACAGGAGCTACAAGTAATTTGCCAACCTATCTCGGCTGGAACTCAAGCAAATGGGATTTTGGCACAGCGACCGATTTACCCAAATTAAGACGCTAATAGTTTAACAAATTACAAATAAGGGTTAATACAAAACAAGCTAATAAAACATTAATAAATAGGGAGGATTAATTATGTTTGCAAAAAATGAAGGGGGAATATCACTGAAATGAAAATCACTGAAATCGGACAAATAGATTCAAGACAAATAGAACCAAAACAAAGACGGTTCAAAAAGAACGAGCGATCAATATACGAGAGAATGCTAAGATTAGTTGCAACTCCAATCTTGATTATGCTGCTGACATCTTGTGGCAGTTCATCTGGCGGTACTAACCCTGGACCCCTTAGAGGTGAAGCATACAATCCACCCAGTTCTCCGAATCCAATTGATGCAGATGGCAATGGCTTTATAGAGTTATGGCATCCTGCTCATCTATTATCTTTAACCGATTCATATAATGGTTTTTCTTTATCTCTAAACGGATCTTATGAATTGAAAGCTGATATTGGGCTGGCTGAATATTCTAACTGGCGACCCATTGGTAACTTTACCCATCCCTTCACTGGGAAGTTTGATGGACGGGGCTTCTCCATCACTGATATATCCTCCATAGAGTATGATTATGCTGGTTTGTTTGGCTTGACCGATGGAGCATCCTTAAGCAATCTGAAGATAAAAAAAGTTGATATTATAGCTAACAGATATGCTGGCTCCTTGGCGGGCTATACTTTGTCTACTAACATCAGCAATGTTGAAGTTGACTTAGGCATGGGACAAGTTATAATTGCTACTGATTTGCAGGATAAAACTAGATATTTTGCCGCTGGAGGTTTAGTGGGTGCTGCTATCTCCAGCAACTTGGAGAGAATTAGAGTGATCGGTATTGGTTCTGTTAGATCCCATGGTCAAGTAGATGGACCAGATAACCATTACGCCTCTGGCGGTTTAGCTGGCTTAAGTTCCATGAGCAACTTTATTAATACCACCTTAGATGCTAAACTTGATATTATTTCTGGCGGTACACAACCTGGGCGAGAATCTAGAGCTGGTTCCTTATTCGGTAATCTGTTCTCGTCATCTATGTTTGATACACAAGTGAATTTTGCCGGGAAAGTATTAGTAGAAGGCGTGCATTCCCATAATAGGGCTGGAGGTTTAGTCGGATCAATGCACACTGTAAATATCCACGGGTTAACGGCAAGCATTCATTCATCCATAATATCTGCTCCCATAGAATATATTGGCTTGGGTAATTGTGGGGCTAATGTTGGAGGCGCCTTTGGGAGTGTCGCTGGGCCAAGTGAGATATCAGATATTACCATCCATCTAGTGGGCGACGTCATAGCTAATAATACAAATAATCCTAGCCAGTCTATTGTTGGTGGCTTGTTTGCTGCTGGGAGTTTAAAATCCGCCTATAATGTTAATTTATTAATTGATGGCGACTTAATTGCCATTGGCAGTTCCAACCAAATGGCCAGTATAGGAAATTCTGCTGACTACTTAGCTAATATAAGTGTTGTAATCAATGGCGACTTATCTACACAAGTGAGCGATCTGTATCCAATAGATACAGAATCTTTTTTTGGGGGAATCACCCTGAAAACTAATAAAGGTAATATGGATAATATTTCTATTGTGATTAATGGAGATATTACTACTGAGTCCTCGGTAGATGAAAACACTTTTTCTATGATGTTAGATTATATCTACAAGACAGCGAGTGTCACCATCACGAACTCTTATGTGCTGGTGAATGGTTCAGTCAACATATTTGCTGCTGACTATTCTGCCATACAAATTGGTGGTTTTTTCTCAGAGAATGCCGATGGCCGTGTATCAGTTGATAACTCGTATGTTCATATTACTGGGGGAGTCATAGTTAATGTAACAACGGACGACTTTTTTGATTATACAGATCCTCAAGCACCTGGGGATTTTGGTTTTACTATCTTTAGTGTTAGAACTCTGGATATAGGTTATCTACTTGGAGTTGCAACAGATAAGTCATCCACGAATATAACTAATAGCTACTTTGCCGTGGATAATCTTATGGCAATATATGTAGATAATATTTTATCTCCTGAACACTTTGACGGAGTAGTTGGACAAGATGACTCGACTTCAACTAGTAGCAGTATATTTACCAACAACACCTACTATCATCTGGATATCAAGACAAATTCAGATCCATTGGTTGCCCCATCAGTATTAGCAAGCCACACAGAAGAATATCGTAATTATGTCCAGTTGCGTTGTCCCACCACCACAGGAGAGGTCTGTGGAGATACAGAAGATACAGGAGATACAGGAGATACAGGAAGCACAAGAGACACAAGTAATTTGCCAACCTATCTTGGTTGGGACCCAAGTAAATGGGATTTTGGCACAACGACCGACTTACCGAATCTAAGACGCTAATCTAATAAGCTAAGCTCACTAGATTGCCAGGCTTGAGACCCGCTAAAAAACCAATTCTGCCAGGGTATATATTTTGCTGATTTTGGGGTATAATTTGATAGATGGCATCAGACAAGCATAATTTATTTACTTTACCTAATTTACTAACAGGATTGAGAATATTCGGCGTATTCTTGATGGTTTTCTTTTACTTTTTACCTTATGATTGGAGCAGATATGCTGCTGCTGCTGTATTTGCCATTGCCGCTGCGACTGATTGGATGGATGGTTATCTAGCCCGCAACTGGGATATGAGTTCCAAACTAGGTGAACTGCTTGATCCTGTAGCAGATAAACTTCTCGTATCTACCGCTCTTATCTTAATGGTAGCTGCCTATGATAATATCCTGATGGTATTTATTGCGATTGTTATTATAGGGCGTGAAATCACAGTAATGGCAATGCGTAGTTGGCTGGCAGAGTCAAGTGGTGTGATGAATCCACCCAGTATTAAAGTTAGTTGGTTAGGTAAAAGTAAGACCTTACTACAGCTCTTAGGAATTGCCTTGTTCTTCGCCTTCCCCCCATCAACTTCTGCTTCACACTTAGAGTGGTTAGCATTGATTGTCTTGATTATCGCCAGTATAATGACCCTCTGGTCAGCATATTTTTATGGGCGTGCTTTATTCATCAAGATTACAGAATAACTAAGATAACATTTAATTTACGACCTAACTGGGAATGTTTTATAAAATTAAGCTATGAATAACACAGATAATAAGACCAAAATAAACAAGGTGGTCCTCGCCTATTCCGGCGGACTAGATACTTCTGCCATCGCTAAATGGCTGGAGTTGGAATATCAATGTGAAGTGCTGACCTTCACAGCTGACTTAGGGCAGGGGGAAGAAATAGAAGAAGCACGTGAACGGGCTTTGACTCTAGGTATAAAAGCAGAGAATATTTTTATTGAGGATCTACGCGAAGAATTTGTGCGGGACTTCGTCTGGCCTATGATGCGCGCTAATACTATATATGAAGGTGAATATCTATTAGGCACCGCCATTGCTCGCCCGCTAATCACTAAACGTTTAGTGGAAATTGCTGCGGAAAGAGGAGCAGATGCCATATCTCATGGAGCCACTGGCAAAGGTAACGACCAGATAAGATTTGAGTTGGGTGCTTATGCAATCAACCCAGCAATTCAGGTGATAGCACCTTGGCGCGAGTGGGATTTTAGTTCACGTCAGGATCTGCTGAACTTTTGCGAGAAGCAAGGAGTTAGTTTTGCTCAGGCCGACGACTCCAGCGAAGAAACCAGTACCAAGTCGCCTTACTCTATGGATGCCAATCTATTACACATCTCTTATGAAGGTTGTGAGTTGGAAGATCCTGCAGTTGCCCCCAATCATACAATGTGGCAACGCACTAATTCGCTACAGGATGCCCCCGACACTCCTTTAGAGTTGGAGTTGGAATTTAACCAAGGTGACCCAGTGGCTATCAATGGGGATAAACTTACCCCTGCTGCTTTACTAGAAGAGCTTAACCGAATTGGTGGCGAGCATGGTATTGGACGGGTAGACATGGTGGAGAATCGCTTTGTCGGAATGAAATCACGTGGTTGCTATGAGACACCCGGAGGCACTATCCTACTCAAAGCCCATCGGGCAATAGAGTCGCTCACTTTGGATCGCGAAACCACCTATCTGAAGGATTCTATAATGACTAGCTATGCTCAAATGATTTATAATGGTAACTGGTGGGCACCTGAAAGAACTGCTTTACAGAGTATGATTGACACAACTCAAGAAAAGGTTGCGGGCAAGGTCAAAATGCAGTTATATAAAGGCAATATTATTATCTTAGGACGTTCTTCTGCCAATAGTTTGTTTAATGCGGACTTGGCGACTTTCGAAGATAGTGGCGGTGCCTATGACCAGAAGGATGCTGCTGGGTTTATTCGCTTGAATGCGCTTAGATTTTTGAAGAATTCTTAAAGGATTTTTGAAGAATTCTTAAAGGATTTTTACGAGATAAAAAATAATTTATTAAATATATTAAATACACTAAATACACTAAATATATAGGAGAACTGATATGTCTGGAATGGAAGATAAAAAAGGAGTTATATGGTTTGATGGGGAGATGGTTGATTGGAAAGATGCGCGTGTTCATGTTTTGACACACACTTTGCATTATGGTCTTGGCGTTTTTGAAGGGGTGCGTTGCTATCCCACAGACGAAGGGTCTAACAAAGGTTCAGCAATTTTTCGCTTGGATGACCATACCAAACGTTTATTTAACTCGGCACACATTTTAAGAATGAAAATTCCTTTCTCACCAGAAGTGATATCTCAAGCACAACTTGACACTGTACGTATCAATGGATTGAACAGTGGCTATATTCGCCCCATGTGTTTCTATGGTAGTGAAGAGATGGGTTTACGTGCCAAGAATCTTAAGACCCATGTTATAGTTGCATCTTGGGAATGGGCAAAGTATATGTCAGCTGAAGATCAGGAGATGGGCATCAAGGTGCGTACATCTTCTTATACTCGCCATCATGTAAACATAACCATGTGCAAGGCAAAGACAAATGGCAACTATGTTAACTCCATCCTTGCTTTAGAGGAAGCATTTGCTTGTGGATGTAACGAGGCATTATTGCTTGATAATGAGGGCTATGTTGCTGAAGGTAGTGGCGAAAATATATTCATGGTTAAAGATGGTGAATTACACACACCTGCATTGACTTCTTGTCTTGATGGCATAACTCGTCGCACCATAATGACTTTGGCACAAGAGTTTGGCATCAAGTATACCGAAAGACAAATTACCCGTGATGAGATTTATGTTGCTGATGAAGCATTCTTTAGTGGCACTGCTGCTGAAATAGTTCCCATCAGTATATTGGATGGTCGCACAATTGGCTCTGGCAATAGAGGTCCCATAACTGAGAAGTTGCAAAAGAAATATTTTGAAGTTGCCATGGGCAAGGATCCAAAGTTTGACCACTGGTTGAGTTACGCCAATAAGTAGAAGTTGAGGATACGAGCAAGAATCCAAGAAAATGACTACTAAAGTATCTGTAGTAGCTGTAGCTCAATCCATACAGGATGCTTTAGTTAATGAATTGCAACCACAGCACATCCAACTAATCAATGATAGTGGTAAACATTCCTCAGGAATAAACAATCCTGCTGCCGAGACGCATTTTACTTTGATATTGGTTGCAGATAAGTTTACTGGTCTATCAATGGTAGAAAGACATCGCCTGATATACAAACTCTTAGCAGAACAAATGGCACAAGGAGTTCATGCTCTATCTCTACAACTTCATACTCAAGCCGAGTGGGGCGACAAGAAAAAAGCTATCATTACTTCACCGGCTTGTGCTAACCTATGACTTTAACCTCATCAACTAAAATAAATCCAAGCGATAGAATTATCTATGCGTTGGATTTTTCCTCCACTAAAGACGCTTGTCAAGAAATAGACAGAATATATCCTGAGATAGTATTTTTTAAAGTTGGCTTGGAACTATTCCTCGCTTCTGGTTGGGAAGTTGTTGATTATATTATCCATAAAGGTGGCAAGGTTATGCTTGATTTGAAGTTTCTTGACATACCAGCTACAGTCGCGTCTGCCGTCAAGCAAGTAAATCAACATCAGGGCATCTCATTACTAACAGTTCATGGCCACAAGCAAACCATTGAAGCGGCAGTTGCTGCTAGAGAGAATCAATCCTTGCAAATATTGGGAGTAACTTTATTAACTAGTTTCGGTCCCTCTGATATGCTGGAGCTTGTCGGCCAAGATAATTTTATCAAACCACAAGATTTAGTTTTGGCACGAGCTAAAAGTTCACTTGATGCTGGTGCCGATGGTTTAGTTGCCTCAGCTATGGAAGCAAAACAACTACGTCAGAGCTTAAGTCAAAACCATGGCTCGGACTTTGTTTTGGTTACCCCTGGTATAAGATTGCTAGCCACAGCTATTGACAAAGATGACCAGCAAAGAATTGCTACGCCTCAAGAGGCATTAGCTCAGGGTTCAGATTACCTTGTGATAGGCCGCCCAATTCGCACTGCCAAAGATCCCATAGCTATAATTCAATCAATCAAAGCACTTCTATAGAAGTAGTTAAAAAACTGATTTAGGCGACGCTCTCTTGTATAGCCCGATTAGAAATTTGTTTGGCGAAGAATTCCAACATCGTCTTGGCTATCGCCTCTTCATTGGTTGGATCAGCTAAGGATTTAGATGCCCGCTCGACCTTATCAGCCCCTATGGAGTCAATTCTACTATTCATTATGTCTACCAACAGCCCATCAATGAACTCCGGGTGTCCCTGAAAACTTATGAAATTATTGCGAGTAGATTCTAAGGCAGCAATAGGACAAAAAGAACTTGATGCAATTATCTTAGCAGCTGGCGGTTTTTCCACAACTTGATCCTGATGGATGGCGATGATAGAGAACTCATTAGGTAGAGAAACCATGTTCTTGTTTGCAGAGTCCGTTGTTTGATAGGAACTTACTCCAACCCCCCAGCCCTTATCTGATTTAGCAACCTCACCCCCAAACGCCAGAGCCAATACTTGATGTCCAAAGCAGATACCTGCTTGTGGAATATCTTGTCGTGATATGTTTAGCACAATGGCTAAGATATCATTGATCCAAGTATATTTATCATGCTCATATATCCCAGCACGACTACCAGTTATTATGTAAGCATCACACTCATCTGCTCTTGTTGGTTTTTCCCCCTGCGGCACATCATAGATTTTAAACTCTAATTCTGGCTTGACCTTGTGGAATAAATCGACAAACATATTATGGTAAAGACCATGTTTCTTTGCCAATGCTTCTCCGCCAAAATCGGCT
>JAAOII010000048.1 GCA_015163845.1 Candidatus Portiera sp. | reverse complement strand
TAACACACTTTATGTAGTTAGGTGAGTGAATAACTATATATTTCATATAGTTAGGTGAGTGAATAACTATAGGTTTTGTCTATTAGGTGGTATTTGCTTTACTCCTATAAGTTATGATGTTAATTTAACACACTTTATGTAGTTAGGTGAGTGAATAACTATAGGTTTTGTCTATTAGGTGGTATTTGCTTTACTCCTATAAGTTATGATGTTAATTTAGTACGCTCTATATATTTTATGTAGTTAGGTGAGTGAATAACTATAGGTTTTGTCTATTAGGTGGTATTTGTTTTACTCCTATAGGTGGTATTTGCTTTCAGTTCTTTCAGCTCTTGCGAATACTGCTGTATTCTTTCTTTTAACACACTTTATGAAGTTAAGCTAGTGCTCTATTATTCTTGTAAATATTAGGATACAAGATCTTATGTGAATAGAGAACCCTGATGTTTTTTTATCCGCTCTTTAGATTTCCTGTAGTATTCTTTGTTGATTTCAGATCCTATGAACTCTCTGTCTGTAGCTATGCAAGCAATTGCAGTGCTACCACTGCCACTAAACAAATCCAAGACCTTCTCATCTGGCGGGCAATAGGCCTTGATCATCCTTTGTAAAACAAATTGCGGCTTCACTGTAGGGTGAAAGTTGGAACCTTTGCCCTCTTTGGAAATGGTGGAAAGATTTCCTTCCCATATAGTAGTTGGAATAGTTCCATTGGTATAGGGTTCTCCTGTGCGGATGTTCTTAGGCATCTTGCGTTTTATACGTATTTCTTCAGCATTGAAATAGAAGTGATTGCCTTTGCTATAACACCAGGCGGTCTCAAACTTATGGGCAAAATTTGTTTTGCTCCGCCCGCCCCAGTTGTAACTCCAGTGGATGGCACTCTGACTATGCAGTGATTGAATGGAATTGAGTAGGTCTAATTTGAGACGTAAGAAGGTGTCGGATTTTTGAGTTCCCCAGATGCACATCATTCTTTGTGGTTTCAGCACTCGGACACATTCTTCAATCCATTGCTTGCACCAATCCAGATACTCTTGTTCTGTGGCAAAACTGTCCCATTCATCGCCTCCATCATAGCCGATATTATATGGAGGATCACAATTGATATGCCCAATGGAATTATCCTCTAATCCCTTTAGTAATTTTAGGCAGTCGCAATTTTTTATAACTGGATTTATAACTGGTTTATTTTTGTTCTTTGCCGTCATATACTCATTATACTCTTTAATGAATAGGTGTTGGAGTGCCCTCCTCAGAGCCGCAACTATAAACTTTCAATTTCTTAATACTTTTTTCACTTAACATCAAGATTTAATTCATTTAGTACTTGACAAAGCATTTTTAGTGTTATAATTACAGAATACATGAATAGCAATTTAGAGACAACCGTTATTACACTAGGCACTAGTTTTCATAAAGTGCTCGGTGAATTATTGGTCGCTTCTAAAGATTCTAGCTATATCTCAGTAATCACTACTAAAACAAACACAAACAATTCAAGCACTGCAGCAACTTCTTGCCACGCAGCTTATTCCTTTTATTCCTCCTGAGAGTCAGGAGAATATACATTAAAACCAGTTAACTATTAATCTATCCATTTAGATGGAGCATGAATGATTAATCTTCTTTAACAAATAATAGCAGAAGACAATAATCTATAGCATATTCCGATAATTTAAATATTTAGGATAGATGTCCAGGACTTATAAGGTCCATATTTAATAAATAGCTAGCACTGAATAGGTGTATTATAGAAAATGTTAAAAACAATTGAAATTTACGATCCACAACTATGGGATGCCATAGATGAGGAAAAAATACGGCAAGAAGAACACATAGAACTGATTGCCTCAGAAAACTATGCAAGCGAAAGAATCTTACAATTACAAGGATCTTTGCTTACTAACAAGTATGCCGAGGGCTACTCACATAATCGCTACTATGGTGGATGCCACTATGTAGACAAAGTAGAGGATTTAGCGGTTGCCCGAGCTAAAGCACTTTATGGTGCTGATTATGCAAATGTCCAGCCCCACTCTGGTTCGCAAGCAAATGCTGCTGTATACATGGCGTTACTCAAGCCGGGTGACTTGATAATGGGGATGGACCCGAATCAAGGAGGCCACTTTACCCATGGAGCAACTTATAACTACTCAGGGCAAACCTACAAAGCAATTAGCTATGGGTTGGATAAAAACGAACTGCTGGATTATGATGAGGCGGAACGTTTGGCTCACAAGCATCGTCCTAAACTCATTGTCGCTGGCTTCTCTTCATACTCTCGCATAGTGGATTGGCAGAGGATACGCGACATTGCGGACTCAGTGGATGCCTTCATGTTAGTTGATATGTCACATATATCAGGTCTAGTAGCTGGAGGAGTATATCCTAGTCCTTTGAAATATGCTGATGTAGTTACGAGCACCACCCACAAAACCTTAAGAGGTCCACGTGGTGGAATGATACTCAGCCAAGGTCGCCATGACTTACATCAGAAATTGCAAGATGCCCTCTTTCCTGGCATCCAAGCAGGACCTTTAATGCATGTCATAGCTGCCAAAGCAGTTGCTTTCAAAGAGGCGATGAGCCCCGAGTTTGCAGCTTATCAACAACAGGTTGTCAAAAATGCTGCAACTCTCGCAGAAGTGATTACTTCTAGGGGCTATAGCATTCTCTCTGGCAAAACCGAAAATCATCTTATGGTGATAGACCTATTACGCCACGGCATAACTGGTATGCAGGCAGTTGAAGCACTTGGTAAAGCCAATATCACTGCTAATAAAAACATCCTGCCTATTGATCCACAAGGTCCCGATGTGACTTGCGGCTTGCGACTTGGTTCGCCCGCCTCTACCACTCGTGGCTTCAAGGAAGCAGAGATGTTATTCATAGGTAATTGGGTTGCTGAAGTATTAGCTGATATACACAATGTTGATACTATAAAGGCGGTCCGCCGACAGGTGCTTGATCTATGCGACAAGTTCCCTGTGTATGGTAGCTACCATGAAATATTTAAGCAAGAAATTGCCTAATGAATATAGATTAGCGAATGTAGCTAGCTGGCATATAGCCGGCGAAGTTAAGATGCTCAATATTTGTCTTTTGTGCAATTACGCAAATGGCTATAAAGAGCATCTAAACTTTTATCAGTTGTAGAGAGTTTTTCAGAGTTTTTCAGAATTTTGATGCCGCTGCTAAACCTACTAGATATATTATATTTCCCATCAATGAGCTGTTTATTATTCAGCATCTAAACTTTTATCAGTTGTAGAGAGTTTTTCAGAGTTTTTCAGAATTTTGATGCCTCTGCTAAACTTACTAGATATATTATATTTCCCCAGAAATTAGCTGTTTATTATTCAGCATCTAACCTTTTATCAGTTGTAGAGAGTTTTTCAGAGTTTTTCAGAATTTTGATGCCTCTGCTAAACTTACTAGATATATTATATTTCCCCAGAAATTAGCTGTTTATTATTCAGCATCTAAACTTTTA
>JAAOII010000047.1 GCA_015163845.1 Candidatus Portiera sp. | reverse complement strand
GTATGCTATAATATGGACATCAAGCATGTTGATGCAACATTGCATTGTGTGTTATTGTGTCTTTTATCTAGATGCAATCTAATATTTGGGCGGTTAGTCCAGATATTATTTATAAATTAAACTAAATTAACCTAGGAAGTAATTTTACACTATGTCGCAGAATAATAGAAGTTATCCGCTCTTTGTCAAGTTTGCCAAAGACAATAAAATTAAATGGGTAAGCTTGCGTTTCTCGGATTTGAGAGGCAGAGAGCACCATGTCACCCTCCCCATTGATAAAGTTGATGAAAAATTGGCCGCCGATGGAAAGGCATTTGATGGCTCATCTATAGTAAGTTGGAAGCCCATCAATGACTCAGATATGTTGATGATGCCAATTTTTGAATCAGCAGTCATTGACCCATTCCGTGAAGAAACAACTGCTATTTTGCGTTGTGACATATTAGAACCAGAAAGTCGCGAAACCTATGTCCGCGATCCACGTGGTGTAGCTCTCAGAGGCGAAGAATATATCCGCAAACTTAAGATTGGCACAGATGCAATGTTTAGTTGCGAACCAGAGTTTTTCATTTTTGATGATGTGCGTTTTCATACAGACATGTCAGGGTCCTTCTTTGAAGTAGATAGTGACGAAGCTGCATGGAACAGCGGCACCGAATATGAGCAAGGTAACTTAGGACACCAGATAGGCGTTAAAGGCGGATACATGCCTACTTCACCTGCTGACTCTTTGGCTGATATTAGAACCGCCATTGGCAAGTCCATGGGCATCTTGAATCTACCTTGTGAAGTCCATCACCATGAAGTGGGAACTGCTGGACAGTGTGAAATTGGTTTTGGTCTTAACACCATGTGCAAAAAAGCAGACGAGATAATGGCTTTCAAATACTGTGTGCAAAATGTTGCTCATACCTATGGCAAAACTGCAACTTTCATGCCTAAGCCCTTAGTTGGTGATAATGGTAGCGGAATGCATTGCCATCAGTCAATAATGAATGGCAAGACGAATATATTCGCTGGCGACAAGTATTGTAATCTCTCACAAGAAGCACTTTACTATGTTGGTGGTATTATCAAACATGCTCAAGCCATAAATGCCTTCGCCAACCCTTCAACCAACTCTTACAAGCGTTTGGTTCCAGGTTACGAGGCACCAACAATCTTGACTTATTCAGGTAAGAATCGTTCCGCAGCAATTCGCATACCTTACGCTTCAACCGATAAGGAAAGACGTATTGAGTCGCGATTCCCTGATGCAGCAGGTAGCCCTTATCTAACACTTACAGCTCAGTTAATGGCTGGCTTAGACGGCATCAAGAATAAAATTGATCCAGGACAGCACATAGACAAAGATCTCTATGAGATATCTGCTGCCGAAGATAGCAAATACAAACATGTTTGCGGTAGTTTGGATAATGCTCTTATTGCTTTAGATAAGGATCGCAAGTTCCTCACTGAAGGCGGTGTCTTTTCAGACGATCTAATTGATGCTTATATAGGTATGCGTAAAGAG
>JAAOII010000046.1 GCA_015163845.1 Candidatus Portiera sp. | reverse complement strand
CAATGAATATACTTCTAATCTGGAGGATCTCGGGGAGGCGTTGGGGGTAATGGCTAGGATGTGCCGATAAGGATTCAAGAACTTTGGTGAATGAGAAAATCTCATCCAATCTTAAGAACACTGATACCAACTCGGGAAGATCTTCTAATCCGTCTTCAATTAAGTCACTCCAAAATGCCAAGCCCAAGTGATCGACTATGCGGTTGATGGCTTGGATGTTGACAATTTGCTCTGACAGGAAGTGCTGGCGGATAGACGCTCCAGCTAACTTGCTGAGTTGGGGTGGAAAGTAATCACGCAATAACTTCAATGTATGCTCGTCATGGGTTAAGGCGTTATGTTCCAATTCTTCTTTGAGTTTGTTTTTCAGGGCACCGAATAGATTAGCTAGTTGTGGTCTGGTAAGGGAATCTGAGTTCTCTTCCATAGAAAGCCCCATGTCACTTGCCGCATCTAATGTCAATGTCAGTCGTTTATGTCTATTGAACAATTCCACTGCATTATTTTTTTCCATACTCAATGCCAAGTTTTGAGCTATGTTTTCTGTGAGGACTCCTTCCGATACATCATCTGTCATTGCCCGTAGCAATTTCTCGCGAGCCGAACTACTGAGCTTGCCCTTATCCTGTAGGACAGATAGCATTATCTTGATGTTGACTTCCTTGTCGGAGCAATGGACTCCACCGCTATTATCATTGGAGTCGGTTGCTACTCTGCCGCCACTCCGATCAAACTCAATGCGTCCTTGTAAGGTAGCTCCAAGGTTGGCTCCTTCGCCTATGACCTTGACTTGTAGTTCGCTACCATTAACTCTGATTTTGTCATTGGGTAGATCCTTGACATCGGCACTGGTTTCTTTAGTGCCTTTGACATAAGTGCCTATGCCACCAAACCATAATAAATCAGCTGGCGACTGTAGTATATGCTTGATAAGATTATCAGGGCTGATGGATGAATCTTTGATACCAAATTTCTCTTGAATGGCGGGGTTAAGTTTTATGCTCTTGGCAGAGCGGCTAAAAATTGCCCCATTAGGTGACATTGCGGATTTACTAAAATCCTGCCAAGTGGATTTGGACTTGCGGAATAATCTTTGTCTCTCGGCAAATGATTTTTGCGGATTAGGGCTTGGATCAATGAATATATTTAGGTGATTAAACGCACATATTAATTTCATATTGCGTGACAGCAACATTCCATTGCCAAAAACGTCTCCCGACATGTCCCCCACTCCCATCACTTCAATCGGGTCTTTGTTGGCGTCAATTCCTAGTTCAGCAAAACTGCGTCGCACTGCCTCCCAAGCACCGCGGGCTGTTATGCCCATGTCTTTATGGCTGTAGCCACTGGAACCACTGGAGGCAAATGCATCAGTCATCCAGAAGTTGCGGCGAGCAGATATTTCATTAGCGAGATCTGACAAATCAGCTGTGCCTTTGTCCGGGGCAACGACTAGATAAGGGTCTGGGGCATCATAGATGTTTCCGCCCTTGGGCTTGACTAATTTGCCGCCAATGTAATTATCGGTTAGGTCCAATAAGGCACCTATAAAAACAGAGTAGATTTGGCGGATATTCTTGGTGGTGTTTTTGATATAGAATCCGCCTTTGGCACCAGTGGGGACTATTATGGCGTTTTTGACTATTTGTGCTTTGACTAGCTGATACACTTCATTGCGATATCCTGCTCTTTTGTCGGACCAGCGGATACCACCGCGGGCTAAAGGTCCGTCTCTCAAGTGCACTCCTTCAAAGTCGGATGAATAAACAAATATTTCAGTGCGCGGTTGTTTGCCATCGGTAAAAGATAATTTGTTCGGCTGAATTTTGAATGTCACATACTTGGCGTCTTCTTGCGCTCCCATTTCATTCAAATTTGGGGCATCTAGTTGGTGGAAATTACTCCGCACTATTGAACCAATCAATTCACTTATGTTGCGAAGTATTTGTTCTTGTTCAAGAGATGGAACATCCTCAAGTAAAGCATCAAGTTGGACAAGCAAACGTTCAGGTTTTTTACCTTTCCCTGTGCTATTACCAGTAGCAAATTTTTGTTTAAACATTGTTACCAATAGTTCAGCACAATGCGGATAAGTACACAGGGTATCTTTGATATAGGCACGAGGAAATGCTGTCTGTACTTGTGCCAGATAATTAGCCCAAGCCCTCAATAACATAATGTCGCTGCTTGACATAGCAATGCTAATAGCTAGTCCATTGAATTCATCATCTTCTGCCACACCACAATATACTGCGGACAAGGTTTCTTCTAAGGCACGTTTGAAGTACTTGGCATCTGGTTCTGTTGTAATATTGCCGTCTTTGGTATTTCCCTTGGCTTTCCCCTTGATACGCAAGTTGAATTCTATGAGGCGAATTTCCTGATTTATACCACCCTTACCATCTAGATCGCCACAAGGGTAAAAGAAATATGGGCGAGATGTGATGGGCTCAGCACCAGCATGTTCTAAAATATGCACAAGGTGGGATAAAGATGCAGAGGATCTCGCACCAATCAAACGTAATTTATAATACCCGCCTATTTTTTTAGGCAGTAGATTAATATCAACCTGTTGCTCCCCACTGCCAATGGCAATAATCTTCTTGACATCCTCGGCTGCTTGTTCGCCACTAAATCTCTCCCGATAGGAAGTGCCAAAAATATCAGCATAGTTCTTGTATAGGGCTATGCCCTCTTGGTCGCCAAACTTTTCTAGAAGTGCCAGACGTAGCTCATGCTTCCAACTCACTCCTACTTCTGCGATGTCCTCCTCTAGTTGCTTGGTGTTGGCATTGAGAGGGGAGTCGTCACTGAGGGGAAAACTTAAGAACACTCGTGCCAGCCGCTCTTCGGAGAAGAGCACATTGAACTCTCCATCATCAACATTCATTTCATTTTTTATGACCTTTTCAAATCCTCTACGCACATCGGTGTTATAGTCCTCACGTGGAGCAAGTATGATATTATTGATGAAGAGTTTTCGCTTATCATAATAAACCATGTTGCGAAAGGAGGTTGATGAAAACGCTGACATCATTCTTTCAGTGAGAGAGTTGAATGCTTTGTCTTCTATTATCTGCAATATTTCATCACGCGGATAAGAAGCAAGTGCGTAACGTAACAGTCGCCATTTATAGGTGTTGGGCTGGATCTTCAGACGATCCAGTTGTCGCTGGAAGCCCTCTCTTATGTAGGGTATCTCGCTAAGAGCACAAGAGAAAAAGTCAAATGAATATAGTAATAAAAATCTATGCTCCTCTATTTTAGGGCTTTTACCAGAGGTTTTGATACCGATGGATATGCAATGAATGTAGACCCGGCGGTGGACAGGTGACATAACTGGTAGTTTGAAAAAATCTATTCCCTCTTGAGCTGGTATGCTTGCCATAACCTTGTCTAGATTCTCCATACCTTTGTTAGTTGATTTGTTTAGACCAAGGGGTTTGGCTGTCAAGACCTTGCTGGCTCCACCAGCTGCTTTGCCACCAACTGCTGGACTTGTGTATTTTCCATAGCCCAAGAACAAACATTTATTATTGCTTAACCAGTCAATGAATTTTAGCTTGCGTTCATTCTGAATATCTATTTTGCTAGTTTGATTATCCGTATAATCTTGGATGGATTGCTCAACTTGACCAATGATTGCTTGCCAATCACCAGTAACTTTACCAACTTGTCCGCAAAGATTGAGTATTTGCTTTTCAAGTTCTCGTCTTTCTTCGTCCGATAAAAACTCCACTGCCAAACGTAGGACTATGATTCTATTATCGCCATTAAATGCTAGTAGTTTGCTACTAGAAAAAGTGACATCCATCATGAAATTCTGTTGCGAATAAACATGTATGCCTCTGGCACTTAATAAGTTCAGTAAAGATGCAACAGTGAACGGCATATTGGCACAAGATAAATCAATATAGGTCTGGCGTCCCTGAGTATAGGTCTTAAGGTTGGGGGACTTAGCTTGTGTCCTTAAAGTATGTTCAAATAAGGATGTCATTGCTGATTTGTCAGATGCAGATGTTTCAGAACTTCCATGAGGGAGATTGCTCATATAATGATCCTTAAATATCTTCAGTAGCTGGTTTCTTTGCATTACTTGCCTCGTTTATGTTGTTAGGTTAACTCTATGTGTATATCTTACACTTATATAAGCGTATATCTTAAATATCCTTTAAAACCATCCTTGTTGATTGTTTGATTTACCTTTGGACTTATTAGTTTTTTTAGAAGAGTTCTTATCTTGTGTTCCAGCATCCCAGCCCCAGCCAGCTCCTGCACCTCCATCATATAACGCAGTTGTGATTTTAGGGCACTCCTTAAGCTGGCGATGGTAAAGAAGCGTCTGCTTGTAGATTTTTGCTGCCACTTTTAAGACCTCTGGTTTAAGCTCACGGCTGCCATCTTCTGGCAAGGCACCCCAGCCATCGTGATAGAAGACATATAGAGCATTGACATCAAAGGGTGATATATTATCCCCTTTG
>JAAOII010000045.1 GCA_015163845.1 Candidatus Portiera sp. | reverse complement strand
GGTAATGAATATACCTACATGGTCAGTGCTTGTAATCAGGTGGATTGTTCTCCTCCAGCATCCCTGATGGTTGATTATTCCGCTCCAAATACCCCGATGAACCTAGTTGCCTCTCACAGTGGAAATAATGTGACTATAACCTGGACTGAAGTGCCTGATGCTACTTTCTATAATATCAGTCGCGATAATGTTGAACTAAATGCGGATGTCACTGCCCTAACCTATACAGACACCACTGTTATGCAAGGAATGACCTATACCTACATGGTCAGTGCTTGTAATCATCTGGGTTGCTCGGATGCCAACTCCACAAGCATCCAGCTCCCTTTGGATACAGATGGCGATGGCACTCCAGGCACCCCGATGAACCTAGTTGCCTCTCACAGTGGAAATAATGTGACTATAACATGGACTGAAGTGCCTGATGCTACTTTCTATAATATCAGTCGCGATAATGTTGAACTAAATGTTAATGTCACTGCCCTAACCTACACAGACACCACTGTTATGCAAGGAATGACCTATACCTACATGGTCAGCGCTTGTAATCAGGTGGATTGTTCTCCCCCCATATCTGCAATATTTCGTTTGGTCCTGATTACTGCAGATGATACAGATGGAGATGGTGTTGATAATTCTATAGATGTGGATGATGATGGTGATGGCCTCATAGAGATTTATACAGCACAAGAACTCAATGCCGTTCGCAATAATCTGGATGGCACTGGTTTAATCCGAACCCCTGGTGCTGAAAGTGACTCTAATGGATGTGGTGGTGCTACCAATTCTAATGGTGCTATTATAACTACTGCATGTTCTGGATATGAACTAATGGCGGATATAAACCTGAATGACTTAGACCTAATAACTAGTGGTGATTTTCAAGATAGCAACTGGCAGCCCCTAGGTGGTTGCACTGCTAGCGATTGTCCCCCAGTTTCTGTTAACCAGTCCCTTGCGGTTATCCAGCCCTTTGCGGCTGATTTTAATGGCAATGGCTATATTATTGCTAATCTAACTATCAACACTACAGAAACACAATATGGAGTAGGCCTATTTGGTGCAATCGCACCTAGTGCATCTATAAGCAATGTATCTATCCGCAATGCTAGTATCACTGCCCCTAGCTCTGTCTATGTTGGCGTGCTGGTTGGCTGGGCAAAAGGCGCGACGATTAGTTCCTCGTCAGTAGTAGCTAATCAGATAACTGGTGCAGATAGGACTGGAGGTCTGGTTGGCTCGGGACGAAGTATGACGATTAGTTCCTCGTCAGTGCGAGCTAATCAGATAACTGGTTCAGGTAGGATTGGAGGTCTGGTTGGCTCGGCAGAAGACGCGATGATTAGTTTCTCGTCAGCGGCTGTTAATCAGATTACTGGTTCCTCCTCTAATATTGGCGGTCTGGTTGGCTTTGGGCAGGGTGCGACGATTAGTTCCTCGTCAGTAGTAGCTAATCAGATAACTGGTTCATTTTATGTTGGAGGCCTAGTTGGCTGGGGGGAGAGCACAAGAAAAGGTGCGACGATTAGTTCCTCGTCAGTAGTAGTTAATCAAATAAATGGATCAGGTGAACATGTTGGCGGGTTGGTTGGCAATGGACGAAATATGCAGATTAGATCCTCCTCAGCGGCCGTTTATCAGATAATTGGTTCAAATAATGTTGGAGGTTTGGCTGGCGATGGCTTCGCCAGTGTGATTAATTCATCCTTAGCAATTACTAAGAAAATAACTGGTGTAACGAATGTCGATGGATTAGCGGGGCTTTCAGCTAGTAGTTCTGAGGGCGACTTGTCTTATTGGGACAATGGTGTAATAACTTTTATGGGGGTTAGATCTGGTTTCATTGACGTAGGTCGCTCTACCTCAGAACTCAGAACTCCAACCATGTTTGCTGGCATCTATAGCACCTGGGATAATGGCTATTGCAACCCGACCACTGGTGCATATATAACAGTGGCAGATGGAGCTAGTGCAGCAGAAGGTTTTCAACGGGCCTGGAATTTAGGCACAAATATGCAATACCCCGCCCTAACTTGCTTACCCAATTTCACCGCAGACGAACAAAGAATGGTTAGAGCGGCGGCTTTAGATGGCAACTCCCCTGTTGATAAATATAAAGAACTCACTTCCAATCGGTAAGGAACGTCACCAGCACCGGCCCCCTGAACAACTAAAAGGCAAGTTAAGCGGCGAGACGGGGTTTAACCCCTAGCGGGTTAGTGGATTTAGTTGCTATACTAATATAGTGGCCCCCAGCCCAGATACCAGGAGAATACCTCTATGAAGTAAGATATCCCCAATAATTCAATTATTGGGAATATCCTATATAATGTGCTTATGACTGATAGAATATTCAAATGCATTTTTCCTGCTGCTGGTTATGGGACAAGGTTTTTGCCGATAACTAAGTCCATGCCTAAGGAAATGTTGCCAATTATGAACAAACCTCTGATTCATTATGCTGTGGAGGAGTCCTATAATGCTGGGATGAATGACATAACCTTTATTGTGGGGCGGAACAAGGAAGCCATAGTCAATTACTTTGACATCAATTATGAGTTGGAACATATAATTCAAGGCACTGATAAAGAGAAAAAGTTAGAGGGTATTCGCGGTCTTCTGGAAAAATGTATGTTCTCATATATAAGACAACGGAGAATGGCTGGCTTGGGTGATGCCATAAAATGTGCTAAACATCACGTGGAAAGAATGCCTTTTGCAGTTTCACTGGCGGATGATCTATGTATTGCACCTCAGGGTGACAAGAACGTGCTTGCTAAGATGCAGGATATATTCCAAAAAGAACAATGCACTTTGATTGCTGTCCAAGAGATTGATGTGAAGGACTCCAGTTCCTATGGTATGGTTGGGGTGGAGGAATTAGGCGATAACTTATTTGAAGTGAAGAGCATGGTGGAGAAACCCAACCCCAAAGACGCACCAAGCAATCTAGCAATAATAGGGCGTTATGTTATGATGCCGAGTATATTCGGCTATCTAGATAAGATTAAGCCGGGTAAGAATGGTGAATTACAGATAACTGATGCTTTAGCACAACAAGTCAAGTCCGAAAGAGTGCTGGCTTATAAAATTGACGCAAAAAGATTTGATTGTGGTAGCTTGGAAGGATTCCAGCAGGCGTTGCTACATTTATTTGGCAAGGTCTAATTCTTCTAAATAATCTTTTCTAAATATCCCCTAAATAATCTCCTCGGATAACCAGCGTCTTATGTGGGAGATCAAAACATGGAAAACTTACTGATAATCTATCCCGAACTACTGAAAGAGGGTTGGTTCCTCTATCTTAATCTGGTCTGGGGCGGGTTAATAGCCGGTAGTTTTTGTACCATGTTAATTTATCGTTTGCCATTAATCATTGAGCGTGATTATAATCAAAACCCCGATGCAAAAACTAATCATCACCACGAAAACTTGTCTCTGGCATTTCCCAGTTCTCATTGTCCAGAATGCGGTAAGGGCATTCCTGTATATCTGAACTTGCCACTGCTGGGCTATTTGCTTGCCCGAGGTAAGTGTTCCAAGTGTGCTGCCAAAATTGCTTGGTATTATCCAGTTACGGAGATGTTATGTGTGTTTTCTGCATTATTGGCTGGTTGGCTACTTGGTGCCAGCCCTAATTTACTGCCATTGCTGTTACTATTTTGGGCTTTGATAACTCTGAGCATCATTGACTGGCGTAGTGGTTTATTACCCGATCAACTAACTTTGGGGATTATTTGGACTGGTTTATTATTTAATTCTCTAATGCCATCCTCCATTCCTTATGCCAGTTTGCCTCAAGCAATTATTGGAGTTGTTGCGGTTTATGTTTTTCTCAGTTTAATGAATGCTCTATACTACATTATAAGAAGACGCATAGGCATTGGCGGTGGAGATATAAAATTATTTGCTGGTTTGGCCGCTTACTTTGGTTGGCAGGGGCTATTACCCCTGTTATTTTTTGCCAGCATCAGTGGTCTAATGTTTTTTATTCTGGTGGTTCTTAGTAAGGTGGTTTTTATTAAGGCGACAATCTCCTCAAAGGAATCAAGTTCTTCTAATGCCCTATTAAGTGAACAGAAATGGGGACCTCACATAGCTCTGGCGGCAATCATTTATCTATTGCTGTTTCATTTATCTCCCGACTTACTGGGATTATTTGTCCCAGTAAACAATTACAGATAAGATGAAAATTGTTGGACTTGCAGGGGGCTTAGCTAGTGGCAAAGATACAGTTGCTGAACTTTTTGCTGAACGCGGAATAAAGGCAGTGGACGCAGATATTATATCCAGAGAACTAACTGCCGATGGAAGCCCTGCTGTAATAGATATAGTGGCTCGTTTTGGTGAGGGTATAACCAAGGAAAATGGCGGCATAGATAGAGCCAAGTTACGCGATCTAGTGTTTCATAACAAGCAAGAACTTGATTGGTTGGAGAAGTTTCTCCATCCGCTCATAAGAGATAGGATAAAGCAAGAAGTCCAACAACTGGCGACTGCCAGTAATAATGTTTATTGTTTGTTAATCGCCCCATTGTTGTTGGAGACCGGACTTTATAAGATGTGCGACAAAATAATCGTTATTGATGTGCTTATGGAACAACAGGTTCAACGTGCGCAACTTCGTGATCAAGCGACAGGGATGACTCAGGATATAGCTACCAAGATTATAAAGCGTCAGTTGCCTCAGGATGACAAGCTAAAATTAGCTGATCATATATTGGATAATAGTGGTGATGTGAGCCACCTAAAGCATCAAGTTGAAGAACTGCATCAACAACTCATCAATAATTTTCAAGCTAGCTGAAAGCCGTATTTATCAAATACCTCTGGCGTGGGTGCCATAAACTCATAAACTCTATCGTCTAGGGTAAATTCAATTCTTAGGCAATGTAGTGCCAGTTCATCTTTCTGCCTGATATTAGTGGCTAAGAAAGCATATTTCTTATCACCTACTATGGGATGTCCTTCCTCCGCTGCTTGCGATCTAATTTGATGAGTCCTACCAGTTAGGATCTCCGCCTCCATTAGTGAATAATCATCTTTGTGTTCTAATAACTTAAACAAAGTAATTGCTTTTCTCGCTCTTTTCTCATCTTCGCCGGCTTCTTCACGCCTAGGTGCATGTGCGGGTTGATGCTCTGATTTATCCATGGGTGATTTAGCCGTTTTCATTATGAATTCACCGCCAACCTTTTCCTTATATATGTGGGATATGCTACGGGTATCATCTTGTTTGCCTTGCTTCCATAGTCCTTGCACGACTGCAGTATAGATCTTATGGGTGGAATCTTGCTTATGCCAAACACTGTTTATCTTGCGTAGTATGTTGAGATTGCGGGCAATTAGTAATACGCCAGTAGTTTCCAAATCCAACCGATGGACGAGGTATAGATCTTTGCTATTACTTAAGTAATGAAATATTTCAATGACGCCATAAGGGCGGTTGACCCCACTATGTGCCCCTACCCAACGTGGCTTGTTAATGGCAATTATGTCATCATCTTCATAGATAATGGATTGCTCTATGAGATCCACTAGTTCTCTTTGTGGTTCAGAGCGGCTTCTGTGGGCTGTTCTTATGGGGGGTATGCGTATGCGATCACCAGCATCTATTCTGCTGGATGCTTTTGAACGTTTGCTGTTAATTCTGACTTCGCCACTTCTGATAATTGCATAGATATGCGACTTAGGAACTCCCTTGATCCTACTTACGAGGAAGTTATCTAAACGTCTTTCCTCGTGTCCTTCGGGGACTTCTATGTAGGTGACTCTAGGAATGTCATTTGGGGTGTCGTCATGCTGATAGTCGTCATGTTGGGGGTATTCTGCATATGCTTGATCGTTTGCCATATTGTTGAACCTTAAG
>JAAOII010000044.1 GCA_015163845.1 Candidatus Portiera sp. | reverse complement strand
CCTTGATAATCAGAATCAATTAAACCAACACTATTCCCCAATACTAAGCCACGCTTATGACCCAAACCAGAACGCGGCAAGATGATCGCTGCATAGGCAGGGTCTTCCAAGTGAATGGCTAAGCCAGTATGCAACATTTCACACTCGCCTGGAGCTATTGTGCATTTATCATCCAGTAGGACTCGCAAGTCCATAGCAGCCGAGCCAGATGTGGCATAGGCGGGAAGCGTGTCGGCATTCAATCTTTTATCAAGAATTTTTAGTTTAACTTTTAGTGGTTTGGTCATATCTTAAGTCATTAATGATTATTGTTTGTTGGGCTTCATCTCGGCCTGTGCCATGTCCCTGTTTATTTTAAGCCATGGATCTCTCCATAGCCCCTCTTGAGAAGCACAAGCGATGAAGTTCGTATTTAATAAATCATCCCCTGAATCATAACGCAGGGGCTGTAGCTGGTCATCCAGCACGGCACCTCCCGCCTCTTCCACTATGCACTGCCCAGCAGCAGCATCCCACCAAGATGATGGACCGAAGCGCGGATAAAGATGAGCACCTCCCTCAGCTAATACAACAAACTTGATGGCACTGCCCATGCTTGTATAATCATAATCGCCAATTTCCTGGCAAAGTGTTTGGGTTCTCACAGAAGGGCTAGGGCGGCTGGAGATAACAGTGGGCTTGTTTACGCCTGAACCTTTCTGGAACTTTTCTGCCACTTTTATGGGGTGCCACTTCTGGTTATCTAGCTTAAATGCCCCCTGTCCTTGTGCAGCATAATATACCTGCTGGTTAATCGGCACATAGATCATTCCAAAAACTGGCCGTCCCTTGGCAACTATGGCAATATTAATCGCAAAGTCATCTGTTTCATTAATGAATCCTTTAGTGCCGTCTAACGGATCAACCACCCAAAACTCATCCCATTTAGCTACTTCTTCCAATGAGAATTCGCCTTCCTCGGACAACAAAGGAATGTCCAAGATCTGTGGCAAGCTTTCCGCCAATATTTTATGTGATGCCATATCAGCATTAGTCACTGGCGTGTTATCTTCTTTTTTCGTTATTTCCAACTGCGTCTTATAAACATGCATTATCTGAGCAGAGGCCTGCTGTGCCGCTGCTAATATCTGCTGAATATGTTCTTGGGTTATCCTAGTCATAATTATTATTGTCTAAAAGGGTTAGGGGTTACTTTTTATCTTTGTTTTTTATCTTTTCAGTCACTATATTATAGAACACTCCGGCTTTGAGCACGAGCTCCAACATGTATATCTTGATGCATAGCTTAGTTATTTTTATGTCTTCACCGCTTCGCGGTTACGCGGTTATGCCGTTATATCTATTTAAGGTGTTTAAGCAGTCCCTTCTCGCTCATAAGGTCTATGATCTTCTGGGTAGATTCTTCTATGCTTTCAGTAGCCGTCTCAACTACCAAGTCAGGGTACAGAGGTTCTTCGTAAATTGAATCAATGCCAGTAAAGTTGGGTATTTTGCCTTCTCGCACTTTCTTATAGAAACCCTTAGGATCGCGT
>JAAOII010000043.1 GCA_015163845.1 Candidatus Portiera sp. | reverse complement strand
GTGGCTGGATGAGTTACTATGGTGCGAGTATCGCCCAAATTTGCCGATAAAGAACACATGCTAAGTCCATCCAAAACCTGCATTGCTTCTTTTAGCTGCTCGGACTTATTAGATACCTTGAGTGTGAAGCTTAAAGTGCCTCCCCCAGCTCGCATCTGTTTAGATGCCAGTTTATGAAATGGTGAACTACTCAAGAATGGATAATGAACCTCTGCCACTTTAGGATGGGCAGATAAATATTCAGCAAACGTCAAAGCGTTTTCACTATGTTTAGTCATGCGTAAATCTAGATGTTCTAAACTCTTGCTGAGTATCCAAGCATTAAAGGGTGAGATAGCAGCTCCAGCATGGCGAAGTAGGAACTCAAGTGGTTCCATCATCTTTTTAGATCCAGCTACAATTCCTCCCAGACAACGCCCTTGCCCATCAATATATTTGGTGGCAGAGTGCATGACCATATCAGCTCCCAAAGCAATGGGGTTTTGTAAAAAAGGCGTGGCATAAGCATTATCCACCAATAGGATAATGTCTTTACTGTGGCACAAGTCAGCCAAGGCGGCTATGTCAATAACTTCCAAAGTTGGGTTGGCTGGTGTTTCTATGATGCACAGCTTCGTGTCATCTGTAAATGCGGCACTCCACTCCTCCATGGAAGCATTATTGGCAACAAAATCATGACTCATTCCCCATTTAGGTAACATGCGCGTAAGAATTTGCACGGTTGAACCGAACAAACAACGCGATGCCACCACCTTATCTCCACTTTTACAATGTCCCATAATGCTATTGAATATGGCAGCCATTCCAGTGGCGAAACATATCCCTGTTTCTGTCTCCTCTAAGATAGCTATCTTATTTGCCAACTCACTGGCATTGGGGTTATGGTATCTGCCATAATTATTCCCGCTTCTCTCTCTGGCAAACAATGCCCGAGCATGCTCAGCATCATCAAAGATGTAGCTAGAAGTCAGATAGATGGGTGCTGAATGTTCCTTCTGTGCACTTCTCTTCGTCTGACAACGAATTGCTTGGGTCTGTTTCTGTAGTTTTTTAGATGCCATAGTTAATTATAGCAAATATTCACCGCATCTATGGGGTAAGGGGGTTATGGAATTGGGGGATTATGGATTGGGGGATTATGGATTAGAGGAGCGGATGCTTTTGCTATTAAGCCCTATTGCGCTTCTTGAAAGCTGCAACAAAACTCTTATAGGACCAAACCGCATTATCATCCATCAATGAAATTTCTCCCCTACCTCTTAATTTTTTACTAAGTTCTTCAGTGAGAGAGTTTTTTAAATAAGTATATGACACAGCGACGTTATATTTTTTTCCTTTTATATCTCTTGGGACAATCAAAGCAAAAAATGTTCTTTGCGTGTATCTAATAACTTTGAGATGGAGCTATGGTTCTTCACCATATAGAGAAAGAGAGTAAGAGTTCCTTGTATCTTGTAGCTAACATCTTTTATTGACTTATATTTAATTTGGGCAATACGAGATTCTATCTTCTTTAATTTCTTTTTGCTGCTGCTCTTTGATTCGGGCTTCCCATTATTCTTGATGGATTCTATATAACTAAGTAATTCTTTACCCATATCAGTTAGTTCTATCAAATAAAGCTGATTTGATATTTCTTTAGGTAGCAATAAATAATCACATATATGGGCATGAGATAGACCAAGTGATTTACGAACTTTATCAGCAAAATCATCGTCTAAACTAAATGCCTCAAGGGGCATGCCCTTCTCCTCCCCAAAAGCGCTAATGGATACTTTATTAAAAAATTGAAGTAATAATGATTCGTGATCCACTATAAACTACGTAAGTATTGATTAGCAAATTCCTCAGTGAGTTCCATAAGCACCTTATTGCATGCACTATTGGTTGACTTATTCTTTTTGATTATGCCATTTTTCTGGAAGTGATTTAGCGACACATGCTCTTCCAATTCATCATCCTCTGACATCTCGGCTTCTAGCCATTGGATGTTATGAGGGCTGTGAGTTGCAATCACCACATTGACTCCTTGGGCTACCAAACTAAACAGCGACTCCATCATCACTTGTTGCCAATTGGGATGCAGATGTGCCTCTGGTTCATCCATGAAAACCACCGCATCTTTTGTTATAACTTGGGACTCTACCAAATATGCGAGAAAAGCGAGTTGGATAATACCTGTTGAAGTGGCAGTTAAGGGATACACTTCTTTAGTAGATTTCTCTTGGTATACTAAAACATTCCTATCATCCCTAAATATCTTGCCATCGACTATCTTTTCAAGATTGAGCTTGATTTTAGAGTTACCCGCTCTATCTAAATACATAACATCTAATAGATCAAAGAAATATTCAGGAACTCCTGAGAGAATATCCTCGGCATCGTCAGTAATGAAACGGGAACTGATCCTCCTGCTTACAGGTTTCTCCAGTTTAGAGTAGATGGGCGACTCCAGATAAATTACTCTGGAGAACTTTTGAATATAGGTTAATGGGCTGACTTTCCCATCATAGTCAAGAGTCACAGATCCATCTGGTTTTATTTGGCACTTTATTTTATTTTTACCGCCATTGGCTATTGATAATTCAACTATCGCATTTTCTTTTTTCTTGGCACCAATTAATTTAGTAAGTTTCCTTACTTGAAAGTTATGCGTCAAGTTATGAGCAAGGCGGACTTCATAAGTTTTCTTGATGTTTTCTTGGTCATTATAAAAATCTTCAAAGCTCATCATTTTATCGCAAATTTTTTCCATCTTTTCAATAGTTTTTTTAAGACCCTTAATTTGTTTATTATGCTTGGCGACTTCACTCTTTACCATATGTTTAGTTATTTCTAGTTCCCCAAAAAGCTCTTCAATTATTCTTAATGATTTTTTTGTCTTAACTATATGTTTTTTTACTAGTTTTTCTACTTTGTCATCATTGCCCCTGGTTTCTTCTGATACAAGTTGAATTTCACTAGAAAAATTATCCCTTCTTCCATTTATATTAAACATTAAATCAAAGTGTTCTAAAGCAAAGCCCAGCGTTCCTTTATCGCTTTTTTTATAGATCGTTTTAGGGAAAGTTATTTCGCTTAAACATTTAATCAACTTCTTATCCATTCGTTGTAGATATGCAACTTTCAAGTCAACATTAAAGCTATCTAATAAAGAATAAAGGAATTTGGAAACATAGCTTTTCCCAGTGCTATTTAGACCAGCGAATATAGTTGCTCGGTTGATGCTAAGGTCGACATTTTTAATTTTACCGAGGTTGCTAATCTTGATATCTAATTGAAAGTCCATAGTTAATTATAGCAAATATTAGTTTTAGACAGCAGTCCAGCCACCATCCACCATCAAGGCACTGCCAGTTACCATGGCCGAACCATCTGATGCTAAATATAAGACAGTCGCCATAATATCTTTTGGATAGCCCACTTTCTTCAAGGCAATTTTGTTGGTGACAGAGTCCATAAATTCTTTATCCTCAAACATTGGCTCAGTGAGAGGAGTGGCGAAAAAAGTTGGGCATATGGTATTCACTCTTATGTTATGCGGACCCAACTCCCAAGACATTGCCTTGGTGAAGCCCTCCATGGCATGTTTGCTAGCACAATATACTGAACGTTGGTTGCCGCCCACATAAGCCATCTGCGATGACATGTTTATGATTGAACCACTCTGCTTGGCGTCTAATAGTCGCTTGGTGAACTCTTGGGCGGT
>JAAOII010000042.1 GCA_015163845.1 Candidatus Portiera sp. | reverse complement strand
GTGCTTGACCTTCACCATGATAAGGATCTTGCCCCAAAATCACTACTTTGATTTTATCAAAAGGGGTTAAGTTTAGAGCATTAAAAGTTAAATTGGTTGGGGGGTATACTTCTTTATCTTGAGCTTTTTGCTCTTTAAGAAAATCACGTAAGGATTTCATCTGCTTGCTGGAAAAAGCTGCCTGCAGTTTATCTGCCCATAATTGATCTAAGTTTGGGTTATTAGCCATAGGAACATTTTAGTATAGGACATCCCCAATAATCAATAACAATTATAATTAGCTAAAATTAATAAATATAATCTATTCGCTAATTGTTGGGAAATGTCCTATAAAATATTAAGGTATGTTAGATTCAGGATTTAGAAAATTAGTAACTCCTTTGTTGGACTTGGCTGGTCGTTTGTCTATGTCAATTCCTGTCAATGCCAACCAAATTACTTGGATTGGTTTTGTGTTGGGGTTGATAGGGTGTGTTGCCATTGGACTGCAGTTCTACTTAATTGGTTTGGTATTCGTGTTGGCAAATCGCGTAGCAGATGTCATTGATGGTGCTGTTGCTCGTAAGAAAGGTATTACCGACTATGGCGGCTATCTTGACATAGTGTTGGATTTCTTTTTCTATTCTGCTGTGCCTTGTGCTTTCGCCATTAGTAATCCAGAGTTTGGCGTGCCAGCTGCCGTGCTTATCTTAAGTTTTATGGGCACTGCTAGTAGCTTCTTGGCTTATGCTATTATTTGTGCCAAGCGAGGGATCAGTACTGAAGAACGTGGACGCAAGAGTTTTTATTATCTGGGAGGTCTAATGGAGAGCACAGAGACGGTTATTTTCTTTGTGCTGTTTTGCCTAATGCCGCAATACTTTCCTATTTTGGCTTATATTTTGGCTTGTTTGTGTTTTGTTACTTTCGGGGTGAGGATCTATGCCGCTTACGAGAAGTTTGCTGCCTAAATTTATCTTCCTGAATTAATTTATAAATCATTTCCTATAATTCGCCACCTCTTACTTTAATAGTTGCCCATGCTAAGAACTTGTGCATAGGCAAAAATAACAAGTTATTGTTTAGATTAAAGGTCGACCTGCGTCGCTTCAAAAAGTTAACAATGGGGAAACCAATTATCATGGGGCGCAAAACCTATGAGTCCATTGGCAAGCCCTTGCCAGGACGTTGCAACATAATTGTTTCGCGAACCTTGACAGATAATTTGCCAGATAATTTGTCTGAGTGTAAAGTATGCCAAGACCTGACAGAGGCACTTGATTATGCTAAACAATATATCAGAGAGCATGCCAGCAAGTTAGATGGTGATGAAGTGGATAAAGAAATAATGATAATCGGTGGCGGAGATATCTATCGTCAAACCTTGCCTATGGCAACTAAATTATTTATCACCGAAGTTGGGGTTGAGGAGGGAGGTGATACTTATTTTCCTAAATATGCCGCTAGTCAATGGCGGGAAGAAAGGTCAGAGAATTATGATGATGGCGGTATTCCATGTGTTTTCCGCATTCTCTCGCGAGTAGTGTAGATTAACATCTAGCCAAAATATCTAGTCAAAATATCTAGTCAAAATATCTAGTCAATGGGATCAGAGTATTTGCAACTGGGCATACTCTGTGACTAGCCACTTGCTTCCTTCATGTTCAAAATCAATTTGCACTCGTGAAATATGACCATTGTCTTCTGTATTAGTAACTTCACCATAACCGAAGGTTGGGTGGTTAACTCTTGTTCCTACCTTTAGTTTAATCATACTGTTGTTCAAAAGAGTGGTGCGTTTCTTGTCGTTGAGATTGCGGATTAGTTCTTTGGGGACTTCTTCTATGAAGCGGGATATGGGATTATAGTTTTCGCGACCATAGAGTAGACGTGCCTCGCAGCAGGTGATGCACAGGTGGCGACAAGCTCGCGTCATTCCCACATAACAAAGTCGGCGTTCCTCTTGTAGCAATTTGTCATCATAGGCACTCTTTTCTAGAGGAAATAGTCCTTCTTCCATGCCAGTCATAAATACTTTGAGGAACTCCAAGCCCTTGGAAGCATGTATAGTCATGAGCTGCACCGAGTCCTCATATTCTTGGGCTTGTGTGCTACCACTTTCCAAAGCAATATTGTCAAGGAAAATTTCCATGTCAGAACTCTCATCACTATTGAAGGCAATATTGGCGGCATTGACAAACTCCTGTAGATTGTCGCGTGCCGACTCATAGTCAGCATCTTTGTTCTTGTTATAAAGTTGTTCCAAGCCACTTAGTTTGATGATGGTGGATGTTTGTTCTTGCAACCCCATGCCTCTTATGGAGTCGTCTATTTTGTCTATGAGATCAAGAAACTTTTGCACCACAGCAATTTTACTCTTATTGAGATCGGTTATTATTGCTGGAGCTCCTTGAGTTATTGCCTTAGCTGTATCCCACAGAGAGATATTGTGTTTTTGTGCCAGATCATTTATCTTGCTAATAGTTGTGCTACCTAGTCCACGGGTGGGGAGGTTGATAATACGTAACATCGCTTCGGTGTTGGAACGATTTACAATTAGTCGCATATAGGCGATTACGTTTTTGATTTCTGCTCGGTCATAAAATCTCAGTCCTCCGTAGACACGATAGGGAATGCCATGATGAATTAGCGTTTCCTCTATGATACGCGACTGAGCATTGGTGCGATAGAATATTGCACAGTCGTTGAGTTTGCCTCCTTGCTTATAGTGATCAGCCAGAGCATCCGTTAAAAAGGATGCCTCTTGTCTATCTGTTGGTGCTCGATAAAATTCAATGAGAGCATTATCTTTAATGTCACTCCATAGCTCTTTACCAAACCGGTCGCTATTGTTTGAGATGACTGCATTTGCAGCTTTTAGAATGTTTTCGGTTGAGCGATAATTCTTTTCCAAGCGGAAGGTCTTAGTATCATTGAAAAGCTTATCAAAGTTAAGGACATTGCCGATGTCGGCACCACGCCAACCATAGATGGATTGATCTTCGTCACCCACTGCCATGACATAATTATTATTATCTTTCCCTTGTAAGGAATGAATTAGAGCACACTGCAGACCATTGGTGTCTTGAAACTCGTCAACTAAAATATGCTTGAATTTACTAGAATAGTGTTTGCCTATTGCTTCATTACGTGAGAGCAGTTCATGAGTCCGCAGGAGAAGCTCACCAAAATCAACTAAGTTTTCTTGAGCCGCAAGAATTTCATAGCGCTCGTATATCTTGAGCAATTGGTTGTGCATATAGTCATGGCTGCCTTTGACTGTGGCGGCCCTTAAGCCCTGTTCCTTGTTCTTGTTGATGAAACCAATGACTCCATCTGGGGTGAATTTTTTCTTGTCTAGGTTGAGTTGCTCAATAACCCTCTTGATGAAACGTTTCTGATCACCTGTATCAATTATGGTAAAGTTGGGGGTTAAATTTGCTTCCGTATGATGCTGTTTTAATATGCGTAAACATATAGCATGGAAGGTGCCACACCATATTCCGCCGCCACCTTTCTTGACTAAATCGGCTATGCGTGCTTTCATTTCGCCTGCCGCCTTATTAGTAAAGGTTATAGCTAAGACGGAATGAGGAGATACCTCAAGGACTTCAATCAACCAAGCAATGCGATGCACCAGCACGCGGGTCTTGCCACTACCAGCTCCTGCCAAGACCAAGCAGTTACTCGGTTCTGCACACACTATTTCCCTTTGTTGCTCGTTTAGACCATCAACTAGGTGGGATATATCCATCGGGAATTGATATTATTCTGGCTAAACCTTAGAGCTTAAAGTCGCTACCAAGATAGGTGTCGCGAACTTTTTTGTTATTCACTATTTCTTTTGCAGTTCCTTCAGCAATTATTACACCTTCGCCTATTACATAACTACGATCACATAAGCTCAAAGTACTCGCAACATTATGGTCATTGATGATTACACCAATACCTTTATTT
>JAAOII010000041.1 GCA_015163845.1 Candidatus Portiera sp. | reverse complement strand
GATTATTTTATGATTAACTGTTGAGTTCATTACAAGATACTCAGACCCATTTGTTGCGTTCAGTAATATCATGTCAGTGACACCATCTATGGGATCACTGCTTGTTAAGGTTTCATAACCATAATAGTAAATTGTTATACTGGAGAGATTAACCTCATGGACGGGATTTCTCCAAGATATACTTGCCTCAGCAAACCTAGTAGAAACAGCCTCTAACTCCGATACAGAGAGGACATTTGTAGGTGAAGGTGTAGGTGAAGGCGATCTTTGTCCTCCGCCAAATCGGTTTGAGTATATGTTACTATCGCAGGCGACTACAAGCAAGATAACCAGGAGCAAGAGACCTCTTTTATTCCAACGAACCATATTCATTGACAATAAACCTCTCATTAAAATACTACGGAACAACTCAACCATATTATTATGATTGCCGGTAGCTGGAGTAGCTAAGGGTTATCTTCTTGATCAAGCATAACTGACCCGGAAAAGTAAAGCTTGGAATATTGAGAGGGCTGGATTTAAAACCTCCTTGCCAGATATTGAATGAAAATCTATTCGCTAGTTCTAGCAAATATACTACAGGTTCTCCACGATCTACCTTGTAGATCTCGAGCAACACACTCTGAGTACTACAAATACTCTTTTTACACACTCTCATATATGTATATCTAATATAGAGACCTCCGCCAAGGTCTGAACAATACATACAAGCAGTATAACACTTTTTATGCTAAATGTTAAAAAATTTATTTATTTAATCAATATTAAACTTTTTATGCTTGTTATGATTATTTTATGCTTGTTATGATTATTTTATGCTTGTTATGATTATTATGTTGTCAGCTATAACAATATACCTATATAATAGCTCTATATAAGTCATGAATTTATCTTCTCTTTCTAACAGAAACCTGCTACTCGGTATTAGTGGTAGCATAGCCGCATACAAGGCCTGCGAACTCTTACGTTTATACCAAAAGCATGGAGCTAATACTCGCGTTATCATGACAAAACAAGCACAAGAGTTTGTTACACCATTAACTATGCAGGGACTTTCTGGCAACGAGGTACATACTGATTTAGTAGATTATAAAGCAGAAAGCGCCATGGGGCATATCCAACTTGCCCGCTGGGCTGACTGTTTGATAATAGCACCGGCTAGTGCCGCAATCTTAGCAAGGTTAGCTGGCGGCGAGGCAAGTGATTTACTTAGTGCGGTATTTTTGGCAACTACTGCTCCACGCCTAGTTGCACCAGCAATGAATAAAGAAATGTGGGCAAAACAAGCAACGCAAAAAAATGTGACCCAGATTTCCAAATTTAAAGACACTTATATAGTACAACCAGAGAGTGGTTGGCAAGCATGTGGAGAGATTGGAGAAGGGCGGCTAGCTGAACCAACCCAAATAGCTGAAAACACCTCTGCCATATTTAAGAGTAATTCTTTAGCCGGCCGCAAAGTTTTAATCACCGCTGGGCCTACGCAAGAACCCTTAGATCAAGCAAGATTTATCAGCAACTATAGTAGTGGCAAGATGGGCTATGCCTTAGCAAGAATAGCAGTAGAGGCAGGTGCCAAGGTCACCCTTGTAAGTGGTCCCACTAATTGTGAACCACCAGATAATTGTTCTTTGGTGAAAATTGAGACAGCACAAGAAATGTTAGAAGCATGTGCAAAAAGAGCCAGTGTTACTGATGTGTTTATTGCCGCTGCTGCGGTTGCTGATTGGCGACCACAGAGTTATGATGCTAACAAGATCAAAAAGGCAAGTATGGCAAACACTTTGCCTCTAATAGAAAACCCTGATGTGCTCATAGAAATAATTAAGCTACTACCCAAGCATGCAGTGAAAGTTGGTTTTGCAGCCGAGGCAACTAACCTCAAGGCATCTGCTACTGCCAAGCTCAAACGCAAAAAGCTGGATGTTATTTGCGGCAACTTAATAGGCGAGTCCTTCGCCAAAGATGACAATAAGATTCTCATGCTCTTCGCCAATAAGCCCGCAAAACAATTAGCCCGCATGAGCAAACTATCTGCGGCACGCCAGATAATCAAAGAAGTTAGCCAACTGCTAAAAAATTAACCTACTTTAATATATGGATTTCCTCATAGCATTTTTACTAGCAATAGTCCAAGGCATTACAGAGTTCTTGCCTATATCAAGTTCGGCTCATTTGATATTGCCCTCCCAAATATTTAATTTCCCTGACCAAGGTCTGTTATTTGACACCGCTGTGCATGGAGGCACCTTGATGGCGGTCTCTACTTATTATCGCAAAGATATTTTGGCAATAATCAACTCCTGGACCAGAGGCATAAAGAAAAAGAAACTACAGGAAGATAGAATGTTAGCTGTGTGGATTGCTCTAGCATCCTTGCCAGTTCTTGCGTGTGGCTATTACTTCTATGACATAGTATCTGGCGAGTTACGTAATGTAGCAGTAATTACCGCCACCACTATAATATTTGCACCGCTATTATGGTGGTCATACCTAGGAGACAAGAAAAAAAGCAAACCCAGTGGCTGGATTATTCTGCTCTGCGGGTTTTCCCAAATACTAGCTCTGGTGCCAGGTGTATCTCGCTCAGGCATAACCATAACCTGTGCCTTAGCTGCTGGTTACACAACGGACTCCGCTGCTCGTATTTCTTTTTTGCTCTCCATACCAACCATAGGAGCTGCATTTGCCTATGGCATGCTCAAGGTTATTTTGACTGGAGAACTAGATGGCGTTCTTTTAGCATTGATCGGCTTTGTGGTTTCTGGAGTATTGGCATACTTAACCATCGGCATATTCCTACGTCTGCTTAATAAGGTGGGAATGGCGCCTTTTGTAATTTATCGGATGTTGTTGGGACTGACCTTATTTGCCTTTGTTATAGCTTAGTCAAGTATTTACTTTGGCTATCAACTATTATTTAGTGCTTTTGCTAGCTAGTCCCGCTGTGGCCATAGCCACCAGCCCCCCTATCGCTCTCGCTAAATTCTTCCACCACCTCAAACCCGAACTGACACACAGGCACTATTAGTAGCTGAGCCACTCTATCATTTGGTTCTATTGTCTGTGGTTGCTTGCCACGGTTCCAACAAGATATCATTAACTCGCCTTGATAATCAGAATCAATTAAACCAACACTATTCCCCAATACTAAGCCACGCTTATGACCCAAACCAGAACGCGGCAAGATGATCGCTGCATAGGCAGGGTCTTCCAAGTGAATGGCCAAGCCAGTATGCAACATTTTACACTCACCTGGAGCTATTGTGCATTTATCGTCCAGTAGAACTCGCAGGTCCATAGCAGCCGAGCCAGATGTAGCATAGGCGGGAAGCGTGTCGGCATTCAATCTTTTATCGAGAATTTTTAGTTTAACTTTTAGTGGTTTGGTCAT
>JAAOII010000001.1 GCA_015163845.1 Candidatus Portiera sp. | reverse complement strand
TGATGATGAGAGTATTAGTGGTGAAAAAAAGAACTGGTGGTTTGGTGGTGGCTTTGACCTCACCCCCTACTACATAGAAAAGAGTGATTGTGATATTTGGCATCAAGCGGCAAAAAATTTATGTGACAAGTATGAAGCAGATCTCTACCAGCAACTTAAACAAAATTGTGATGAGTATTTTTATTTACCTCATCGCCAAGAGGCACGCGGCATAGGAGGTTTGTTTTTTGATGACTTTAACTTGTGGGATAAGGAAAGATGTTTGGCTTTCATCAAAGGTGTGGGAGAGTGTTACAAAGATACCTACCTAACAATGTCAAAGAGGTTGAAGGATAAAGAGTTTGGTAACCGGGAACGTGACTTCCAACTCCACAGACGTGGTCGCTATGTAGAATTTAATCTTCTTCATGATCGTGGCACCTTGTTTGGCATAGAATCAGGTGGGCGCACTGAATCCATATTAATGTCCTTACCACCCAAAGTAAGTTGGAATTACAAACCAAGTTTTGCACCAGACAGCCCCGAAGATAAATTGATAGCCCTACTTAAGCGTGACCCTCAAATAAAATAGATAAAAGCTATGGAATATATAAAAGAGCAAGAAACTCTTATTATTGATACTCTTATTATTGATCTTGGGATTATTAATGTTTGGCTGGAAGCTCTAGGCGGCGGATATATTCTCCACTAGCTAAATCTCTAATGTCGGATGGTTTTTGCGACCTAATACTCTTGATATACTTGGCATCATTAAAACATTTATTCTCTGCTATATAAGACCCCACATAACCAATGTCCTTGCCAAAATACTCCACTACTTCAGTTGCACTAGTAGCTGGATCCTTACCACTCGGGTTGGCAGAAGTAGATGTAATAGGATGTTGTAGCACTGAACAGAGTTGTTTGACAAAAGGATGACTATCTATGCGGATTGCAACTTTTTCATTGTCGCCTTTAACTAAGTGTGAAATTTTATTGCTTTGATCATCCACCAGCCAAGTGCATGGATGTGAAGAAGGAGTTATGATTCTATTGACTTGCTCATTGGTTAAGTTAGGAAAATAACTCGCAAACTCCTGCCAGCCCCCAGCAATTAATATAAGCCCCTTATGCGTTGGTCTTTGTTTAATCTGACAAAGTTTTTGTAGGGCTGATTCATCAAAAGGGGAACAACCCAAGCCCCAAATACTACTAGTAGGGTAAGCAATAACTTCCCCATTTTCAATAGAAGTTGCAGCCAACTTGACAATCAAGTTATAACTCTCATCCATTTAGGACTAGTATATGATCTACCCTAGGCCCCTATTAAAAGAACTAGAGATATTTATTACGTAAAATAAATATCTTGGCATAAAGTATACCTGCAACCTCATGTAAAAGAGCATGACTTGTAGTTGCCGCACTGGAACGTGGAACTAATATTGCCATAGAAGCATATAGATCTGGTGAGCTTTCTGTTAAGAAACCTTTGAAGTTTACACCACTATACAAAGGGAATAATCCATAATATTTAGCCCAGATTTTTATTCGAGGTATATGCCTAGCAGTGCTAATTATCATTAAGCTACTGCCTTTCCCTTTCCCATTATTGCTGGTGCTTGCTAAAATATTAACAATACTTTCTATTTCCTCTTGAGTATTCTGCACATGATGATTCACTAGTATACGCTCTTCAGTAATTCCCCAATCCATTAGAGCTCTTTTCACATGTTCGGCATGACTTTCCTGTCCGCTGACAATTAATTTAGCTGTTGGAATTTTGTTTGCGATGACTAGACCCTCTAAGAAACGTTTAGTTGTTTCAGAAGCTAAGTTATTGGTGGCTGATTGGCGCGCATAGCTATCATTAAACCCTCCCATAATAACTATGAAGTCAATGGACTTATTGTCTATCTCATAACCACTGGAGGTTGCACTATATTGAGTAATATTACGTTCCATATAATGAGAAATCAAGCCAACAATACTGGGTAGAGAAAATAACCAAAGATATAAGGCCGCCACGACAATAAGGAATACTCCAACTTTTTTCTTAATCAAGTATACGAGACATCCTAAAATAATGCCGACCATGAATAGAGTTACTGGATCTAGTAACGCGGAAACTGTTTTTGCCATAGTTTTATTATAGGACACTCCCAGCAATTAGTTAATAGTTGATATTTATTAATTGTAACTAATTATAGTTGTTTTCACTATTGACTATTGGGTTCTTAATATATTAAAATACAAGTAATGCATCGTTCTTGCACCATAAAACTATATCCAAACGATGAGCAGTTTACTACTCTCACTAATCAGCTCGGCATAGCTCGCTGGGTCTATAATCACTTCCTTGCCCTACGCCTTAGACATTACAGATTATATGGCAAGCAAGAGGGTTATAAAAAACCGGACAATAATAGATTATCCGCCCATCTCACCCAACTAAAAACCTATAAGACATTTCTCAAGGAGGGCTTCTCTTGGTCTATGCAAGCAAAACTAACTGATTTAGACAACGCATTTATAGGTCTATGGAAACATAAACGTGGCTTTCCAAACTTCAAGAGTAGAAAGCATAGTGTTCAAGGGATGAGGTATAGGAAGGGTGTTATCAAGCTACTAGGACCTAGTAAAATCAAACTTCCCAAACTAGGCATCATCAAAATGCGTTCATTCGGCAGAGTGGATTTGGTGTTATGCTATGAGCAAGAAGATAAAATACTATTGCCAAAAGGCGTGATTGGCATAGACATCAACTGCCATAATATAACCGATAATAATGGTATGAAATATAGCATCCCCGCCTATAACTATCAAGACAAGATACGCAAGTGGCAGAAAGCCCTATCACGAAGAGTGAAAGATAGCAACAATTGGCAGAAAGCAAAAAACAATCTAGCCAAGTGGCACTTCAAAGCCAAGATGAAGCGAAGAGATGTAGCTCATAAGATTTCCAACAAGATATCCTGTCCAAGCGAAAACCAAGCAAGGAGAGTTATCCTAGAGGATATAAACCTCAAACACCT
>JAAOII010000040.1 GCA_015163845.1 Candidatus Portiera sp. | reverse complement strand
GGTACGAACACATCCTTACCTTGAATAGGACCATTATGGAACAAGACATCCAATGGATTATGACGCCTTCCAATCGTCAAACCCTTGGCATTGCGGGGCACCAATGCACAGGTTATACCCAAATCTCCGTCTAGGACACCTTCTGCAGTATTAGAATCTACTTCCTTAGCGTCTACAGATTTGCTTTTCTTGCTACTTTTACTTAATAGCCCTTGAGGGTCATAAGCACGAAAAGCCACACCAATGAGAGTAGCAATTGGAGCTAAACTTATATATCTCTTGCTGAAATTAAGCTCAAATCCTACAAGCTTTTTACCATTGATGGTCTTCTCTTTGAGAATGCCATAATCCTCCAACCCACCAGCATCTGAACCAACCTGCTGTGATGTCAAAGCAAAACAAGGTATCTCCTCCCCAGTGGCAAGACGTGGCAGATAATGCTTCTTCTGTTTGTCTGTGCCATAATGCATTATCAACTCCCCTGGCCCCAAAGAGTTCGGCACCATAGCCATAACAGCCAAGGCCGGAGATCTAGTTGCCAGCTTGGCAATGATGGCTGCCTGTGCTGGGGCGGAGAAAGCTAGTCCGCCATGGGCACGGGGTATAATCATTCCCCAGAATTTATGTTTCTTTATATAGTCAAATGCTTCAGGTGGTAAACCTTTATGTTTGGCGAGTGCTTCTGCAGAACATAAGCGACATAATTCCTCTGTTTCTTCTGCCAAGAACTTATTCTCCCCACTACTCAAGGTCCCTATAGGTACCTGCTCATAAACATCGTCTTTGTAATTGCCACAAAATATATCTTTTTCCCACGACAAATCACCACTATCAATTACAGATCTCTCCGTCTCACTAATTCGCGGCACTCTTGGACGCATCCAATTATATAATCTATCGGAAATAAGACGTTTAAGCCCGGGGACGTGATTAAGCAACAAAGTAACTCCCAGCAGCACGCCAAAAAGTATAGGCACCAACTCAGGGAAATGTTCAAAAGATATCACGGCAATCAGAGAGAGAATAAACACACCTGCCATTTTCAACTCACTGATAAACCAATTATCTCCCTCTTTACCCAGCAACCAGCATAAGCCGATTATACAGATAATTGTTATAGCTAAATAAACTATGATCATAGCTCTATTATACCCCAACCAACCTATAGATTATCAACCTATATTACTTCTATCAAAATTGCGCTTTTCTTAATTAATTCGGGAAAAAGTTTGTCTTTAGGGTTGATATATAGAAAATCGTACCCATATATTAATTATGAAAGAATATAAACCTAGCGTATTAGTGGATAGCAGTGTAGTCAGTTATGCTGCATCACGCCCCACTTTCAGTGACTCCCGTGATGTCCGCAAAAACAAAGAGTCATCTAAGCAGATTTTGCGATCTTGGAGGAAGTTTAACCTATTTATATCATGGACGGTCCTTGATGAGATTTCTTTAGGCAATCCTGAAAGTTCTAAAAAGCGGATCTATCTAGTGAAGGGCATAGAAGTATTGGACATAAACCCAAAAATTGAGGCGCTTGCTGATGATTTTATGAAAGCTGATATCTTTATGCCAGAAGAAAAAAATGATGCACTTATTGTAGCAACCTCCTGCTTCTATAATATTGATTATCTTATAAGTTGTAGTATGCATCTCATAACTGAAAAGGCAAGGAGAGAAGACATGATACGCTTGTCAAAAAACCATGGTTATCGCCCACCTCCAATATAAATTATGAAAGCTATGGAAAATATAAAAGCTATGAAAGCTATAGAGCATAAAGAAGAAACTATTTTGCAAGAATTAAGCCGAATACGTAAGCAGATGGCTGAAGAAGAGGTAAAGGATCCTAAAAAGTATCAAGAGAATATGCTTAAGAAAAAAGAAAAACTTAAGGCGGAAGGGTTTAAATTTATAACTAAACCTCTCATCTTACCAAAAGCTAAGCATGAAAGTATGTAGGGAAGAATCTGCTAATTATTTTGATAAATATCAAGATTTATCTTATAATATGGATACTATGAAAGCTATAGAGCATGAAGAAGAATCTATTTTAGAAGAATGCCGGCGGATACGTCAAGAGTTGTATGAAGAAGAGTTAAAAGATCCTAAAAAGTATCGGGAGAATATCTATAAGGAGCAAGAAGAGATGGAAGCACAAGGTGTAAAATTTCGGACTAAACCTTTCGTCAGAACAAAAAGAGAAGAAGCACTTTTGGAAGAGCATAGCAAAAGGTTAGACGCAGAGAGAGCACACTCTCGGAAATAAAAATCTGCCAAGAAGTTATAGAGCATAAAGGAAAAACTCTATAGATATACAGGATATTTTTTGTTTATCTTCTTATATAACCTTATAGCCCTAATATATAAGCGCGGCATTATAAAATAGGGGCATGGGAACAACACAAATTCATATATGGGAAACGATAAGGGTCTGTTATTAGCACAGGCACAGCTCAATCTAACAGTCGGTGATATAAATGGCAATGCCGACAAGATTATTGCCGCGGCTAAATTATCTCATGAGAAGTTAGTGGCTGATATCTTGGCAGTACCCGAGCAGGCAATCCTAGGTTATCCAGCCGAGGACTTAATCCTGCGAACGGAAGTAATCTCCCTGTGTCAGCAAGCACTGCAAAGAATTACTCGAGACATTCCCAAAGAACTCTGCCTAATAGTGGGTTACCCGCGGCAACACGACAAAGGCAATAGTGGCACCAGCGTCACCAACCACTTAGAGGTATTGTTAGGCGGGAAAAGCATAGCATCTTATGCCAAACAACTCTTGCCCACTTATCAGGTATTTGATGAACATCGCCTATTTGCAGCTGGCACAGAAAGTTGCTGCTTCACCCTCCCAAACAGTAGCATCAAGTTTGGCCTGGTGATTTGCGAGGACTTGTGGCTGGACGATCCTGTGGCGAAATGTCATGCAGCTGGTGCCCAACATATTATCAGCATCAATGCCTCTCCCTATAGTATGCTCCAACCCCAAAAACGGCTTGAGGTGGTCGCCAGACGAGCTCGCGAGCACTCCATTCCCATATCTTATGTAAATTGTTGTGGTGGGCAAGATGAATTGGTCTTTGATGGTTATTCTTTCGTCTGTGATGCCCAAGGAGATATTATCCAACTCGCTTCTCCTTTAACCGAAGAGTTATCCCTAACAGAGATTACAACTAATGAAAATGGCAAGGTGGCAGTAGCATCCCGGGGTTCATGGAAGAGCTCATGGAAGCTAGATGATGCTTCTCAAACTAAGCGAGTATCCACTAAACCACTGGATAAAATTTCAGAAGTTTATGAAGTCCTCAAACATGGACTGCGCGACTATGCACTCAAAAATGGCATATCTCAGTGTGTCATCGGACTTTCTGGAGGCATAGATTCGGCTGTAGCCGTCTGCCTTGCCAGTGATGCTCTGGGTCCAGACAAGGTAACTGCTGTGGCGATGCCGTCTAAATATACTGCGGCAATGAGCAACGATGACGCTGCTGAGCTCAGCAAAAACTTAGGTATAAACTATAAGAAACTCGCTTTAGAGGAACTAATAAATAGCGTCCATAAATCTTTGGACCCACTGGTAGACATGAGCGAGCCAACCAGCATTGTCTCACAAAATATTCAACCACGTCTACGAGCTATCATCCTCATGGCTTTAGCAAACCAGAATAATGCCTTGCTTATTGCCACCTCCAATAAGAGTGAAAGTTCTGTTGGTTATAGCACTTTATATGGTGACATGGCTGGTGGCTTCGCCCCATTGAAAGATGTCTTCAAAAACACAGTTTACCAACTAGCAGAATATCGCAACTCCATCCAAGAAGTTATCCCTCAAAGAATTATTCAGCGTCCGCCAAGTGCCGAACTCTATGAAGGGCAAGAAGATGCTGACAATTTACCCGCTTATGATGTATTAGATGTCATACTAAAATCATATATTGAAGAAGGACTAGAACATGATGCCATAATTGCACAAAATACTTCACTCACCTCCTCACTCGTAAACAAAGTAATCAACCTAGTGGATGCCGCAGAATACAAGAGAAGACAGATGGCACCAGGGACTCGGATTAGCGAGCATGGCTTCGGCAAGGACCGCCGCTACCCGATCACCAATAGATTCAATAAGATGCGAGGGGATAGGATGCAAGCGGATAAAACTCAAACATAACTCTATGAAATTAACTGGTTATTTCCTCCCCAACTTAATATTTTTGCTACTCATTGTCTTGGCATGGATTAACATTGGCTGGGTGCAAAATACCTTTACCTATTTGGAAGAACAAGATACTACCAAAGATGCGGGACCAATCTTAGTCATGCATAATGGCAAACAAGAATATTCTTCGCCACCTGCTACTACTAATATTTCAGCCAACGCCTCCTCCAACATCAAGCAAGAACCAGCTAGCTTTTACAGCATGGAGTTCTCGTTGTTGCAGGCCTATGCTAATAAGAGTATTCAGGTAGATAATCCTGCCATAACTGGCTATAGTAAAAGTAGGAGCAAAAGTAGTAGCAATGATTCCGCTAGAGATGATTTCAAAATTAATGGACTTTCTTTATTAACAGATGGCGATAATAAATTACGCATCAACGGCAAGCCAGCGTCTTTTACCTTTACTGGTGATTCCGTCCAAGCAAGGGGTTCAGCCGCCAACATCTTATATGATGTTGATAAGCGCCATTGGCTTTTGTTAGCGGATAATGACACTCCTGCAAGCAAAATATCTTGGAAAACTGCAGCAAATTCAAAAATTATTGCATCTGCAACATCCATTGGGCTATCTCAACCAGATAGGATGAGTCAGCTAATCGGCAAGGTGCAGATAGAATATTTTAAGTCATCTAATACCCCCGATAAACTCCCCGTCCAACTTTTAGTATTAAGTGACCGTGCAGCTATTAATGGTAATAATGACGAAATATTCTTAGAAGGGCAAGTGCGCATGGAACATCTCACCAAAAGCAAACTTGTCACGGCAACTGCCCGCAACGGCTACTACAAGTTGGACGAGGAGTTTATATTAAGTGGCGAGGCAAAAATACGTGACTATACAGATGACTCAAGTATCTCAGCAGAGAAGATTCTTTATAACCCCCAAACCTCAACTTGGCGAATACTTGCTAAATCCACCACCAATGATAAAAATACAAGGGAATTAAAAGATAAAATAGAGATAATCCTACCGCAGTAATAATGCAGTAGTGATAATGTGCAAATGATTAATTCAAAAAAGCAAAAGCAACCAACAAATAAAGCCCAAGACGAGCAACAATTGCAAGTTGTTAATTTAAGCAAGTCCTATGGCAAGAAAAAAGTTATCATTGATATCTCATTAAATGTTAAACGTGGAGAAGTAATTGGTTTGCTAGGACCTAATGGTTGTGGCAAGACCACTTGTTTTTGTATGCTGATAGGGCTACTCAAACCCAATAGTGGCAAGATAATGATTAATGGTATGGATGTTACATCTCTCTCTATGCATAAACGATGCAAACTGGGTATAGGTTATTTACCCCAAGATGGTTCAATCTTTCGTGATCTCAGCGTGGCTGATAATATCATGGCCGCTCTAGAGTTTAGGGAGGATCTCAAGAAGTCACAACGGCAAGAAGAATTAGAACGTCTACTCAAGGACTTTGCCTTACAAGGAATTCGTGAATCCAAAGGACTGATTCTCTCTGGTGGCGAAAGAAGAAGAACAGAAATGGCACGGCTGCTGGCAATGAACCCTAGCTTTGCCCTACTAGATGAGCCCTTTGCCGGAGTTGATCCAATTGCAGTTGACAGCATCAAGGAAATGGTTACTGGGCTGGTAAATAAAGGTATTGGTGTAATCATCAATGACCATAATGTTGCGAGTACTTTGAGCTTATGTGATCGTAGTTATGTAATAGGCGAAGGTGTAATAATTGCTGAAGGAACTGCAAAAGAAATAGTGAATAACAAAAAAGTTCG
>JAAOII010000039.1 GCA_015163845.1 Candidatus Portiera sp. | reverse complement strand
TAAGTGATTCCAAATACTCAACTGCTGGAGTAATCTGTAAATCAATCTTATCGGCAACTCCAGCTTTTTTCCAATGAGGCAATGCCTTGTTGGGGTTGGTGGCGTCAATATCACAAGCGAGTAATTTACCATCTTGTGGTAGTGCTAAAGCCATCGCTAAAGTTCCATAGCCGAGGAAGACCCCCAGCTCTAAAATATTTTTGGCATTGACTAACTTCGCCAAGAAAAATAATAACTGCCCCTGCTCGGCAGTTGATTGCATCTCACTTTGTGGGTCATCTTCCGCCAAAGCACGCAGTGCAGATAATTCAGGCGACTCCAAACCACCCACTTTAAGCAGGTAGTCACGTAGGTCCTGAGTGACTTGTATGTTCTTTATTAACATTTGATTGCTGGATGCCTGGGGATTGGAAATCGGGGGATTATAAATCGGGTTATTATACATATCCTTGAGAGAATAATCAAGGACAAGGGTTGGAATACTTAGCTGTCAAAGCTTCCAGTTTTTTCATTAGTTCATCTGATAACTCTAAGTCAGACGCTCCAATGTTAATTTCAAGTTGTGGCCTAGTAGTTGCTCCGATGATTAAAGACGTAACAAAGGGCTTGGTAAGTAGATATGCTAAAGCCATCTGTGAAGGGTCTAATCCATTGTCTTGGGCAAGTTTGACATACTCAGTAGTTGCTGCCACACCTTTATCAGTAAAGTAACGAGGGAACTCTTGCGGCCATAAAGTAATTCTAGCACCTTCTGGTTTTTCTCCACCCAAGTATTTGCCAGATAAGGCACCGAATCCTAAAGGCGAGTAAGCCAACAAACCACACTTCTCACGCATGGATATTTCAGCTAAACCAACTTCATAATGCAAGCATAGCAAGCTATAAGGGTTTTGAATGCTCACAGGTTTTGGTAGCCCCTTCTCTTTGGCAATATCCATATATTTCATTGTTCCCCAAGCCGTCTCATTGGATAGACCAATATGCCGCACCTTACCACTCTTGACCAATTCACCCATTGCCGCCAAGGTCTCTTCTAAAGGCACTGGATCATTGTCATCGGCATGGACATAATTAAGCTTGCCGAAAAAGTTTGTGCTCCTTTCTGGCCAGTGGAGTTGAAAGATGTCTATATAGTCGGTCTGTAAACGTTTGAGTGCTTCATCACAGGAATAGAGAATCTGCTCGCGCGACAGACGCGACTCTTTGGTATTCTTAAGTCCTTCTGCACCCTTACGTAAAAAGCCCATGGGAGAACGTCCAGCAACCTTGCCAGCTAAAATAACCTTATCTCGGTTGCCGGTCTGTTTAAACCACTCACCTATGTATCTGTCTGTGGTTCCCCATTTCTTTGCATTGACTGGCACTGGATAAATCTCCGCTGTATCAATAAAGTTAATTCCCTGTTCTAAAGAGTAATTGAGTTGATCAAAAGCATCTTGCTGGGTATTTTGAACACCCCAAGTCATAGAGCCAAGACAAATCTCACTTACATCAATATCTGTATTGCCAAGTTTTCTGTATTTCATATTTTAATTATAGGACACTTTAGATTCCGATAGATTATATTTATTAATTGTGGCTAATTATAGTTGTTTTCACTATTGATTATCGGGTTACTAATATATGCAAATCATAGGTTTTTCCATGGCCATACAAACTGCTTTTTAATTAATCGGATAAAACTTGCGCTTAGGAGTTGATATATAAAAAATTATCCCCATATATTATATTAAGTATGAATATCATAAAAGAATATAAACCAAGCGTATTAGTTGATACCAATGTGGTCAG
>JAAOII010000038.1 GCA_015163845.1 Candidatus Portiera sp. | reverse complement strand
GTCAAAGAAAGAATATTAGAATATTTAGCTCTTTATCGTCGGGTAGATAAAAGCAAGGCACCACTGATTCTTTTGGTGGGACCTCCTGGAGTTGGTAAAACTTCTTTGGGGAATGCCATAGCTAAGGCAACTGGTCGAACTTTAGCAAGATTTTCTCTTGGTGGAGTCCATGACGATGCAGAGATTCGCGGACATAGACGCACCTACATAGGGGCTATGCCGGGTAAAATAATTCAGAAACTTGCTAAAGTCAAAGTTGACAATCCATTAATTCTACTGGATGAAGTGGATAAGATGACAGCTGACTTTCGTGGTGATCCTGGATCTGCTTTATTGGAAGCACTGGATCCAGAACAGAACACTAATTTTAATGATCATTATCTAGAAGTTGATTATGATCTTTCCGATGTTATGTTCATATGCACAGCCAATTCCCTCAACCTACCACCGGCCTTGCTTGATCGCATGGAGGTGATACGTATTCCTGGCTACACAGATAATGATAAGGTAGCTATTGCCAATAAACACCTTATACCCAAACAGTTGAAACTGAGTGGGCTTGATAAAAGTTCAGTTAAGTTTTATGGCAAGGCACTAAACACAATCATTGACAATTATACTCGTGAAGCAGGTGTACGTGAGTTAGAGAGACAGTTGTCTAAAATTATGCGTAAGGTTGTGCTCATGGATAGTCGCGATAGTTCTGTCTTACCTCTTGTTATTAATCCATCTAATGTGGAGGACTTTCTTGGAGTAGAAAAATACTCCTATACTAAAATGCCTCGCAAGATTGGCAGCATAGGCCAAGTATTTGGACTTGCTTGGACCAGTGTCGGCGGAGATATTCTCACCATAGAAGCATCTGTCATTGCTGGAACCGGCAAGTTAATCCGCACTGGACATCTTGGTGAAGTAATGCAAGAGTCAATTCAGGCAGCCATAAGCATTCTACGTAGCCGTCATGCTGCTTTGGGTGTTCCTGCCAATTTTTATCAGAAGTGCGATTATCACATTCATGTCCCTGAAGGTGCTACACCAAAAGACGGACCAAGTGCTGGTTTGGCAATGTGTATTTCCTTAATATCTTGCTTAATTGGTCAGCCAGTTCGTGCTGATGTAGCCATGACTGGTGAGATCACTTTACGTGGAGAGGTTCTGAAAATAGGCGGACTCAAAGAAAAACTTTTGGCTGCTCAAAGGAATAAGATAAAAACAGTGATCATCCCTGAAGAAAATTATAAAGAACTCAAGGAGATTAATAAATCAATTACTAACAAATTGAAGATAATTCCAGTGAGGACCATTGATGAATCTTTGACCGTTGCTTTCAAAAAGTTACCCAAAAGAATGGATGTCAAAAAGTTTGGAGTTATTCCAACTCTGGATGTCGTATCTGGCGGTGCTACTATTTCATCTCATTAGTATTGCTAATCAAATGCTAATCAAATGCTAATCAAATTCTTGGCGGATAATATTTGTATGGATTATTCTGAATCAAATAGCCTATTGGCTTTGGCATTTGCTAATCAAACGCTAATCAAATTCTTGGCGGATAATATTTGTATGGATTATTCTGAATCAAATAGCCTATTGGCTTTGGCATTTGCTAATCAAATGCTAATCAAACGCTAATCAAATAGTTGGCGGATAATATTTGTATGGATTATTCTGAATCAAATAACGTATTGGCTTTGGCAGCTGCCATGCAGGCGGTATCCTTAGTCGACTATATTGCATTTACCGGCAAGGTAAAGCATAAGGAAAGTTTTAAGGGTTCCATCAATTCACTAATTACTCCTAACAAAGACAGTGTTTATCAAACATATACTTCACTTGAGTATCTAAAGCTTGGTGTAGTGGAACTGTATGATTATTGTAAACCAGAAGAAGGAGAAGAGCCAAGATTAGAAAACAAGATGAAATACCTGAATCAGCTTAATTACTTAAGCAAGATGGTGAATAAAGATTCATCTTTAGCACAGGATATAGCAATGGCTTTGTCTCCTGATAAAACAGCTAATCATAAAAAATCCACTAGTGCATTGACTAAATATTTGGCACAAATTTACTTTGATAACTTTAGTTCCTTGCCGACTAAAAAACGCATCATAGTTGTTGGCAAGCAAGAGTATCTTAGAGAATCCAAGAATATTGACATGATAAGAGCACTACTTTTTGCTGGAATTAGAGCAATGCTACTCTGGAGAATGTATGATGGCAATATGTTACTCCTGTTTACTCGACGTAAGAAAATGTTTCGCGAACTCGGTGATATTATGCGGAAAACCCGCTATCCGAGTGCTAATGCTTGATCAGTTAATGGCGATTAGTCCAGTTGATGGACGCTATGCTAACAAGACCACTGACCTGCGTGAGATTTGTAGTGAATATGGTCTACAAAAGCATAGAACTGAAATAGAACTCAAGTGGTTAATGGAGTTGGCAGCCAACCCTAAGATTCCTGAATTACCCTCTCTGAGTAAATCTGAGCAAAAAACACTTAACTCAATATGGCAAAATTTCTCCGAACAGGATGCCACAGATATAAAAAAAATAGAGGAAGGAATGCTACATGATATTGCCTCGCTGAAGGTCTGGCTCGGTGGTCGTATTGAAGCGGCTGGGCTAGCACAACATGTGCCATTTTTACATTTTGGTTGCACTTCCGAAGATATTAATAATCTTTCTTATGGCTTGATAATTAAGCAATCAAGAGATGTATTACTAAAGGATTTAGATTTGATATGCAAGAAACTAACCTCTTTAGCAAAAGATAATGCCTCTCTTGCCATGGTTGCCCGCACTCACGGACAGGAAGCATCACCTTCAACCATGGGTAAAGAAATGGCAGTATTTGCTTACCGACTAGCCACACAGAAGAAGACCCTTGCGGCCTTGCCAATCAAAGGTAAGATTAATGGTGCTACAGGGAACTATAATACTTGGGTTTTGGCATATCCTAAGATTGATTGGCAAGTTGTCAGCAAAAAATTTGTTGAGAAACAAGTGGGACTCACTTGGAATCCTTATACCACTCAAATAGAATCGCATGACGCACTTGGCGAGTTGCTACAATGTATAGTTAGGATTAATATGATTTTAGTAGATCTCTGTCGTGACTTGTGGGGCTACATTGCCCTCAAATACTTCAAGCTCAAGAAGGTTGATCAAGAAGTGGGATCCTCCACTATGCCGCATAAGATAAACCCAGAAAAATTTGAAAATGCTGAAGGGAATTTTGAATTGGCCGCTTCAATAGCATCATTTTTAGCAATCCGTCTACCAGTATCACGTTGGCAAAGAGACCTGAGTGACTCAACTTTGCAACGCAATCTTGGTTTAGTATTTGCCCATTCACTCTTGGGCTACAAATCTTGTTTGGCTGGTCTTGATCGCATGACGGTGGATGAGAATGTCATAAGTAAAGAGTTGGCTGAGAGTTGGTTTTTGCTAACAGAAGCGGCACAGACAATGATGAGAAAAGCCCAAGTTCCAGATGCCTATAAAAAAGTGAAAGATGCGGTAAGGGGAGAAGAATTAGATCTGAGAAGTTACGAACGTTTGATCCGTTCTAGCGGACTTGATGAGGAAACTCAGGCCCAACTGCTGAAGATGAGTCCTGCTGACTATACTGGTTTGGCTAGCAATCTCGCACGTCAGGTCGGCAAACACTGCAAATAGATTTAGTAGCTAGATACTAATGCAGGAAATTTTTTCTGTAGATATAAGCAACACTAGGCAATTGCGTCGGCTTATAACAATTATTCATTTGTTGGCATTAGTTGCTTTAGCAATTAGTGGTTTACACTTAAGTATTAAACTACTCATTGCTACTTTGGTAATCCTAACATGGATTGCCTTAAATTATAAATACATCAAGCAAAGAAGTAATTACCGAGAGTTGGCTTATTTTGATGATTTAGCATCTATTAAAAACTCACCAGCAACTGTTGCAACATCTGGTTGGCGTATACGTAATTCAACCAATCAGTGGATTAACTTGGACTTACAAAGTAGCAGTGTTTTCCTAGACACTTACATACTCTTAAGTTTTTCTGTAGTTAGAGATCAAGATATCAAGCACAGACGCCAAGAGATAATTCAACTACCTCTAGTCACTGGCGATTTACTTGCTGATAATTTGCGTGCCTTAAAGGTCTTTTTAAGGTTCACTAGTTAGAGCACCTTTTTTAATAAGTTTTAGCTTTTATTGCTTGTATTGTTTTTGAGTATATCTGCAATAATGTCAGCATGTTGTGCTGGAGGAGAAGATTTATATACCAGCCAATCAAGAATTTGAGGGTCTTCTTCTTTAAGAAGTTCTTGAAACTGTAAACGTAACTCACTGGACACTTTGGAATAGTAGGAAACAATATAATTGCTGAGAATTATATCCAGTTCCAATGCCCCACGGCGACTTTGCCATAACAAATGATTTATACTCTGTTGCTCCATATAATCATTTTACATAAAATTTATATTATAATTTAAGTTATGAGTAACATAACACCTATTGACAATAATACCTATGCCATAGATGCTTATTATGGCTATCCGTTACATGCCTGTGTATATCTCGTGGAAGATAACGGAGAATATGCCCTAATTGACTGTGGCACTACCAAGTCAGAGATCTACATAATGGGGGCCTTGGCTAAACTGGGAGTTGATCCACAAGCAGTTAAATATATCTTACCCACTCATGTGCATCTTGATCATGCTGGTGGCACTGGGGTTTTATCTAAACGTTTGCCGAATGCTAAGGTCTATGTCCATCCCTATGGTCATAGACATCTAATAGACCCAACCAAGCTGAATGCGGCTAGCCTTGTGATTTATGGCGAATATATGATGAATTTTGCTGTGGGCAAAGCCCAACCAGTAGCGGCAGATATATGTTACGAGTTAGAAGATAACCAAGAACTTTCCTTGGGGAATAATAAATTACTAGTGCAATTTACACCCGGACATGCTAAACACCATTGTAGCTTCTTTGATCCTAAAAGCGGGAATTATTTCGGTGGGGATGTTTTGGGTAATAGCTATGAATCTATGAGGTCCGATGATAAATCTCTGATGTTCTTATGTTCAGCTCCCATTGATTATAATGGGGAAGATTGGCATAATTCTCTGGACAAGATAGCATCCTTATCACCTAAACGTGTTTGTCTATGTCATTATGGGGCTATTAATAATCCACAATCGGCATTTGAAGATATGCATAGATTAATTGACAAGAATGACCGCTTAGCAATGGATCTATTAGATATAGAAGATGATGCGGCGAGAAGAAAAGCGATTGAACAGATGATATGGGGATTATTCTGGGACGAGTTTGCTACGCGCAAGTCCCCTATGCATAAAGAACATGCAGAAAAGTGGATGGAAAAGGATGTGTACATATCTACGGAAGGTATAGCTCATTGGCTTAAAAATCTAAGAAAGAATAAAAACTAACTCTTGGGCTTTGTATAACTGCTGGGAATGTGCTATAATAGTTTTTTATGGACTTGTTAGCCCTAGATAGTTTTTACGGGCTTGCTAGCCCTAGATAGTTTTTACGGGCTTGCTAGCCCTAGATAGTTTTTACGGGCTTGCTAGCCCGATGTAGTTTAATTTTTAAGACAAAAAATGATGAATAGTGATAAAGAAGCGGGTAAATCATCCGCAAGTTCACCAAGCGAATCTTACGCGGTATTTGAAAGTGGCGGATGCCAACATATTGCTCGTTTAGGGTTGAAAATAGACCTTGATCGCCTAGATGCTAAGGTAGGCGATAAAGTTGTCTTTAGTAATGTATTATTAGTTTCCGATCAAGGGAAGGTGGCTATTGGTGCTCCTTATGTTGATGGTAAGGCAGTAGAGGCAACAGTAGTTGAACATGGTAAGGGGCCCAAGGTTAGAATTATTAAGTTTAAGAGACGTAAACATCATATGAAACGCGGAACGGCTCGTAAGCACTATACTCAAGTAGAAATAATTTCTATTGTTGCTAAAGGCGGAAGTTCTGCAGCTAATACAACAGCACCAGCTAAGACAGCAACAGCTCCAGCTAATACAGCAACAGCTCCAGCTCCAGCTAAGACAGCAGCTCCAGCACCAGATAAGACAGCAGCTCCAGCTAAGACAGCAGCTCCCAAAGTAGCATCAGAGAATAAAACTGCTACTACTAAAGCTAAAGCGAGTACTAAAACCGATAAGTCAACTAAATCAACTGAAGATTCAGCAACTACTGAGTCAAAGAGTTAACTTAATCGGTTGATAATTAATCCTAATAATTGATAAGATATGGCACATAAAAAAGCAGCGGGTTCTACTCGCAATGGTAGGGAGTCCCACTCTAAACGTTTGGGAGTTAAGAAGTTTGGCGGTGAAAAAGTTACCGCTGGTTCAATCATAGTAAGACAAAGAGGGACGAAGTTTCATCCTGGACCAAATGCTGGTTGTGGCAATGACCATACCATATTCGCATTAGTGGATGGCAATGTGGCTTTCTTCACTAAGAAGACACGTTCCTTCGTAGGAGTTGTGGCTGACACATCACCCGTATAAAAACTAAACCTATACAGGTTAGAATGTAAAACCTGTAATTAGTGTGACAATCATAGAGTTCTTGAACTTCCCAATTTGCTCATCTATTTGTCATGCAATTTGTAGATAATACTAATCTAATCGTCAGGGCCGGAGACGGTGGTAAAGGCGTAGTAAGTTTTAGAAGAGAAAAATATATTCCTAGGGGAGGACCTGATGGGGGCAATGGAGGTAAAGGCGGCAGCATATATTTTGTTGGTGATGACCATCTCAACACTCTGTTAGATTATAAATACCGCAGTGTCTATAAGGCAACTACAGGTGTTGGCGGGAAAGGTAAATGTCGCAATGGTTCCAATGGTGAAGATGTCATTTTACCTGTGCCTCTCGGCACCCTAGTTCATAATGTGGAGACCCAAGAAATTTTAGGAGAGCTACTCAAAGATGGAGATAAGTTGCTGGTTGCCCATGGAGGAAATGGCGGCTTGGGTAATGCTGCATTTAAATCATCAGTTAATCGTGCCCCTACCCAATCTACCCCTGGTTCTTCTGGGGAAACCCGTAACCTCTATCTAGAATTAAGATTGATCACTGATGCGGCTTTGGTTGGCTTGCCTAATGCTGGGAAGTCATCTTTACTTGGTGTTATGTCAGCGGCTCGCCCTAAAGTTGCCGATTATCCTTTCACAACTCTCACTCCACATCCCGGCATAGTTAATATTGGACTTTCCGTTGACGAAAAGCCCTTTGTCATAACCGATATACCTGGTATATTGGAAGGTGCAGCTGAAGGTCATGGCTTAGGAATAACTTTCTTAAGACATATAAAACGTTCTTTGTTGTTGTTACATGTGGTGGATCTAACTTCTGATGATATTGTTAAGGATGTTGAGATATTTAATAAAGAACTCAAAAACTTTTCCAGTGAGATGGTTACTATGCCTAAATGGTTACTTGGTAACAAGGCAGATCTACTTGAAGAAGAAGAGTTGGCAGAAAAGACGGCTGTATTGCGAGAATTGAATTCAGAAGTGTTCATAGTATCTGCTAAAGAGAAGCAGGGCTTAAAGACCGTGAGCAGATCAACTCGCGAGTTTTTAGATATTCTAGAAGAAAAAAAAGCTACCACAGAGCATATTGAAATCACCGATACTATACAAGCGGATACTATACAGGATACTGGGCAAACACTCGCCAGTAAAACTAGTGATAAGTCGGTTATCTAGATGAAAGATGAGCGGATGAAAGATGAGCGGATGAAAGATGGCTAAAAAAGATATTTGGATAGTTAAACTCGGTAGTTCCCTGTTACTGCATCAAGAGGATCGCCTCAATGAAAAGTTCCTAGATTCTTTAGCACAGCAGCTAGTCACTGTACGACAAGCCGGCAAGCAAATAATTTTGGTATCATCTGGTTCAGTTGCCATAGGCAAACATAAACTTGGCATAAACACTAAGGCATTGGACTTATTGGAGCTTCAAGCATCTGCTGCTGTGGGTCAGTCAGACCTCATGGGATCCTATTCGAGAATACTCGGCAAGTATGACATAATTGCTGCCCAACTGCTTCTCACCCATTATGACTTTCAAAGACGCAAGAGCTATCTTAATACTCGCACTTGTTTGGGCAAACTTTTAGAATTAAATTGTCTGCCAATAATTAATGAGAATGATACATTAATGGACGAAGAGGTTTGCTTTGGAGATAATGACACTCTGGCTGCTATGACCGCCAATCTTATATCTGCCAGCCTGCTGGTCATACTTACAGATATTGATGGAGTATATACTGCCAACCCGCGTGATGATAAACAAGCAAAGCTGATTGATGAAATAAACGCAGATGATAAATCATTGGATAATATTGCCACTGGCGAAGGTAGTGGTTTGGGTAGAGGAGGCATGCTGAGTAAAATAAAAGCAGCTCGCTTGGCAGCACAGTCGGGTGCGACAACTATAATAGCCAATGGTAATCAACAAGGTGTCCTAACAATGCTGCTTGATGGCAAAAATCCTGGCAGTAAATTAACTTCAGAACGTGTTCCTTCTTTAGCCCGTAAACGTTGGTTGGCAGGACAATTACGCCCCCTTGGGAAGCTCTGTTTGGATACTGGAGCCATCCAGGCCCTGCAAAATCGTGGGGTAAGTTTGTTGCCAGTAGGAGTTACTTCAGTAAGTGGTAGTTTTGATCGCGGGGACCCAGTGAGTTGCTGTGATGAGAAGGGAGTTGAGATGGCTCGCGGGTTAGTTAATTACAGCAGTAATGAATGCCATAAGATAAAGCGTCTACCTAGCGAAAAAATTGGCTCAGTGTTAGGATATGAATATGAACCAGAATTGATTCATCGCGATAACTTAGCCCTGCTATAAAATCCCAACATAAAACCCCATTCTATTTAATAGAGCAAGCATAATAAGCAATCTTCTAGCAAGAATAGAGTATAATATTTTTTTACATATAATTTAATAACAAGAATAGTAGAACAAGCATGACAAGAATAACAAATTTGTTAGGGGATTACCTATATATTAAGTATCTTAAGCAGATCAGTAATTTCATTTACACTTTTATTTCGACAGAAATTTCGCCAAAGCTTAGCGGCAAATCATGGCTTTATCTAGCTAGTATGTTTAGTATATTGCTGTTAAGTTCTTGCACCTATAATGGACTTAGCGGTTCCAGTGCTAGTATATCTGGCAACTGCCCCGAGGAGATTGATGAACTATGGATTCAGGACGAACAAAGTGATATATCACAGGGAACTAATCATATTGGTAAAAATTGTGGATGTCGTGTTCTTGGGAATCTTGATGGTGAGCCACGCCGTTGTTTTTTTTATTTTAGAGATGGCATAGTTATCTCTGGATATATTATACAGCCAGCCACTGCCAATGCTGCTAATTGTAAGGCACCCATTAATTTGAACGCTGCTCAAGTTACCGAGTTCAAAAGTGACTTAAATAACCTAGCTAACACTAAGAGTCCGGGTGATGCTTTATTTGATCTTGCAGGTTCAGTTCATTTTACTTATGCAGTTGGCAGTTGTAATATCCAAGCGAATGATCAGATAGTGGCTGGGACTGATAATAATAATAGACCGATAATTAATGGTAATTATTTTGATATAAGATATCCTGGCGGACGAGAATCTCCTTTGTTTAGAGATATAATATGTAGTTCCTATGCTCTTAGGGGAAATACTTTATTCCTTGCAGGTGACCCAAGTGGCGGGGGAATACCACAAAATCCTGATACCTGCAACAGAGATAGATTGACTAATTTAATAAGATATGCCAGGCAATAATATAATATTATTATTAAATGATTATTAAAATACTTCTTGCATATTTGGCTCAGCTAACACTATTAAGAACATTCCTTATAGTAATAGTTACCTTAAGCTTGTTATCTGGTGATTTATTGGCTAAATCTGCTTATAATGATCCGATTAATACCAAGCATAAAGTAGCTCCGACTCCTCTTAGAACCTTGCCAAATCCAGTAGCAAAACTTGGATTGGCAAGCATTGACACCACTAGCAATTCCAATAATCTGCCGCCAGAAATACTTGGTTTGTGGATGCAGAGTGAGCAAGCACCCTTAGAAGGAGCGGGTCAAAATTGCGGTTGCCGCTGGTTCGGCTTATCATTTGGTCCGCCAAAACGTTGCTATTTTTATTTCACTGCCACTAAAGTTGTGTCGGGATATCTGCGCAGACCGCGTGGCATATCTGCTGAGGACTGCAAAAATCCACCGCAATTAAGCACCAAGGATAAGTCCAAACTCCTCCAGCAGATATCCAACTTGGCTGTAACTAAGCACTCTGGCGCTTCCAGTATAAAGGCAAAATTCACCTATGCTGTAGGCGATGCAAATATCACCCAGGAAGATGCCGAGGTTAAGGTTCAGGATAGAATTACCCAAGGCACTTATGTTGATTTTATCTATACCCTACCCCTAATAACTGGACACAGAAGAATATGCAGCTCTTATATTGTCCGTGGTTCCACCCTATATCTTGCCTCAGACCCCAAGGGCGGCAGCAAGACCCAAAGCGCTGATGTTGCTATTTGCGACTCGCAAAGATTTACCCAGTTAATTAAATATACTAAAATTGAAAATCCAGGGGAAAATTAGAATGAAGCTAAAAATGAAACTAAAATTGAACGTCAAGATAAAACCTAAAAATATATTGAGGCGGCATAATCCATTAGATTATCTAGAACGTTTGCTAAGCAAGAGATACTTGTTAAACAAGAGATACTTGATAAACAAAGAACGCTGGTTAAGTTCGCTAAGATTAATATTATTATCTGCATTTATTGCGCTTATATTGCCAGGTAACTCTTATGCTGCAGATTTGGGAGAAGAAGTAACCTTTGGTAGCTGGTATCTACGTGGCGAGCTGCGGGCTAACTTGCTGATTGATACTGTGCATAATGACGCGGGTTTTTCTGTGGCACGCACT
>JAAOII010000037.1 GCA_015163845.1 Candidatus Portiera sp. | reverse complement strand
GGCAAGCTAGTATAAAAGGCGGTCCCAAAGCACCTAACCATAGATAGGATTCTTGGGCAACAGCTACATATAAAGCAATTGATCTAAAAATAGTTCCCGTGAGAATACCTATAGCTATAGACACAATTACCAATAACACCATAGATGCCCTTGGTGGAATTGATAAACAAAAAGCCAGCATGAGCAATGCCAAAGAAACAAATAATGTCGGTTTACTAACCCTGTCCCAAATCTCGTAGGACCTAGCTTTGCTAGATACTCCCAACGACTCTATTGAATCCCTCCCACGCCATAATTCCAAGACATTTTGCGATCTTGTATTCTGCACACTAGCAATCAGTTCGCGCGGATCAATTTTCAGAGGATAATTACTATCAGTCAATATATCCATCAAGCCATTACGCCAACTGAGTAGGTTAGTGGCGATCGGACTCTTTTCATCATTAAATTTAACTCCTAGCCCTCTTTGATAAGATGCTAAGGATCCATCCGCAAACTCAAATATCCTGACATCACCTTCTGCTATAGCTTCGGCATCATTCTCGGCACTCGCAAGATTCATTCTATCAATGTAAATTAATTGATTACCCGAGTTCAACCAAATCCCCCTGACCGAGGTCTCCTCCTTCTGTAATTTATCTTCTGATATTTTATGCAGAGGCACCGCAACAAAATCAACCCATAAGTAAGCCAGCACTCCAGCAATAAACGCCACCAATGAAACTAAAAAGATAATTCTTGCTTTCCCCATACCCAGTTCTTTAATAACTACCAGTTCGTTCTTATTTATCATGGATTGCATTGCAATCACCACTCCTATGACACATGCCAATGGCAGCATATCATAGATGATGAAGGGAACTAGTTCCAAGGCAATCAGCAAGAAGGAGTCCGTTCCTCTTAAATTGAGTTCGTTAATCATAGTCAGTATCGCAACAAATAAAGTTAGAAATACTGCTGATGCTATTAGTGCTCGCGCAACTCTGCTAATAATATAAGCGTCTATTATTTTTAGCATATTAGTTTAATTCGCCTCACTCAGGGACCGAGGTGCTTGGGGCTGAGATGTTCCACGCATTCTATGGGTTAGATTAGGCATTATCAGCATTGATAGCAAGATAACAAAAGACCCTATGTTTACTCCCCAGAAATACACTGGGCTACCGCCACTTCTTATAGTGCCAATAGCGGCAAACATTAATATCAGGTAGCCAAAGTATGCGAGCAAACCAGCAAATACGTTCTTGGCAGACCTCGCTCTTACTTGACGTCTACTTGCCACCAATGCCAGAGGTAGCATAAGCAAAGATGATATAAATATCGCCATTCTTTCATAAATTTCCACGCGTCTAACAATCCCTTCTCTTGTCTCTATATTTGCCCTCTTACTTGCCCCCTTACTTGACCCCTTACTTGACCCTATATTTGCCCTAGATAACTCTTCCTTGAGCAAACTCCAAGTGGAGGAGGACTGAACTGTGGATGTAAACTTATTGGCATAATACAAACTAAGCTCAGCCTTGGCAAACTTAGTATCCACAACTGAACCATCATCCACCCAATTTAATGATCTCCCATCATTCAAGGGTATCTTAAACTCCCCTGAATCCCAATAGGGCTGATTATCCTGATCTAACTTGCCTATACTATATGACGTCCTATCTGGATAGATGCTCCATATCTCCAAATTATCATTCTGCACTCTAAAAGAATTGCTGTCGCTAAAGTCAAAACTCCCTTCTTGAATATCTTGAAACTGATGAGTCAATCCATTTGAATATATCCTATTTATCTCTGCTATGCTAATGGGCGAAAAATAAAAAACCAATGCTCCAACTAACAATGACATAAAGACAGATGGCAGAGCTAACCAAGCAAATAGTTTGCCTTCGCCAATCCCCATATTCTTCATAATATATATTTCATTCTTTTCATATAGCCCCGCCATAAAAAATAGCAATGCCAACAGATAACAACTATTTAGCAGAAAGCCACTCTTAAAAATTAGGAACAACAACGAGATGCTCCATAAAAACCTTAAGGGCAGATCCTCATAAAGGATCTCACTAAAAGTTAGGAATAATTGATTTGTCAGCAGAATTAAATTCCCCAACAAGAATATGCCTAGAGTGCGTAGCAATAATTGCCTTTGTAGGTTCTGTGGTAATATCTTCATTCTAATGAAGGCCAATAGCCGCAATCAAACTAATAGACAAACTCCCAACCAAAATAAAATCACTCACTTACGGATTAGATACATTGCTTGGTGACCCCAAAGATTAGCTGACATACTGACCATACTTCCCAGCCCCTCAACTTTGCGATCTACTATAGTAATGCCTTCGGTATTACATAGATTATTAAAGTCCTTGATCGTGCAATGATGAATATTAGGAGTGTCATACCACTGGTAAGGTATAAAATCAGATACTGGCATTTTGCCGCGAAATAGCAAATGTAATCTATGACTCCAATGGCTGAAGTTGGGGAAAGTGACAATTGCTTGAGAACCAATGCGTAACATCTCTTTGACTAAAATGTCTGGTCGAGCTGTCGCCTGTAGAGTTGAAGCCAGCAACACCATATCAAAGCTTGCATCAGAGAAGTTGTCCAGCCCTTTATCAAAGTTCTGCTCAATTACGCTCACACCCTTACTGATGCAAGAATCAATACACTCTCCTGATATCTCCAAACCATATCCTTTGACTTGCTTGGTGCGGGTAAGATAATCCAGTAGCTCACCATTGCCACAACCCAAATCAAGCACTCGTGAATTCGGCTTTATCCAAGATGCAATTATTTCGTATTCTTCCATAATCGGTTTTGTAATCGGTTTTGTAATCTATGCTTTAATTTATATCCAATTCTCTGCCAAGATTGTCTAAGAATTTCTTGACTTTATCTACATAACTTGGAAGTGGCATTAGGAAAGAGTCATGTCCCTGAGTGCTCTGTATCTCGCTATAAGCAACTCTTTTACCCGACTTAATTATAGTATCCACCATTGCTCGAGAACCCGCAGATGAGAAACGCCAATCCGAACTAAAAGACACCACCAAGAACGAACAATTTGTCTTAGCTAAGGCCTTAGTAAGATCTCCACCATGTTCAGCAGTCGGGTCAAAATAGTCCAAAGCACGCGTCATCAATAAATATGTATTGGCATCAAAAGCTTCAGCAAACTTAGCCCCTTGATAATTGAGATAATTCTCTACTTCAAACTTTATATCCGAATTAGTTAAGTTGCTTTGCGACCTTAGATTATCCTTAGCATCTGCATCACTTGCAGAGTTTGAATGATTTGAAGAACTAACTGTCCTGCCAAACTTCTCTAACATTGCCTCTTCGGACAAATATGTAATGTGGCCCAACATTCTT
>JAAOII010000036.1 GCA_015163845.1 Candidatus Portiera sp. | reverse complement strand
TACAAGTATTTCATCACTTAAGTTATCGCTCACATTAATTGTTGCTGAGGTCAGGGGGCTGCTGGTAATGTTATAAGAAAACTGAATATCAGTATTTCCAGTTATAGCTAAACTAGCCCCGTCCAATGAAGCCGATTCCAATGAATGCATGGTGTTACTAAGGCGAGCGATTGCAGTAAATGCGATATTGAAGGCAATCCCTCTGATGTTGATGTTAGTTATCTGGTCCTGCTCAAGTCCTTCCACATATCCGACTGGTCTAATACTGCTACCCACTGTGCATTCTGCTGTTGTAATAGAGGTTATATCCAAAGTAAATCTTATAGATCTGTTATTCTCTCTCTCAGCTAAAATTTTATCTGCGGAAATATCAATATTACATCTATATTCATTATTTGCTCCCTTATGCAAAATATATTCAAGCATTGCGTCTCCAACTACTTCAATCTCCAATGACGCATCATCTAAAGAGATATTGATGGAATCTTCGAGTATCTTTACTGAAAACATGGCAGATATTTTGTCAGTAGTAGTATCATCAATGTTTACCGAGATTGGTCTAAGATTGCTATTACTAATAGCATAAGAATAGCTAGGCACTGCAGTCCCAGTCAAAGTAATGTTTGCAGGTATTAGGATGCTTCCCAGACTATGATTGCGATTAACCCTAATATCTGTAGCATCTTGAATGGTGATTGCCAGTTCTGTAATCTTTATATTCTCAATCCTATCATATGGCTCATATTCGCCCGCATAGCCAACTGGCAGAATATCACTGCATTTTGTAGTCAAGATAGAAGTTATATCAACTATAAAATTAATATCAGTATTGTTAAAGTTGTTTGCTGTAATTCTATTGCTGGGTATAATAGCCATACATTCGGACCTATTATTACGTCTTTTGATTAAGTCATACTCAACTCTTAAGGGTTCAGCTTGAAAAGAAGCATCTTCTAGAGAATATGGCATACTAGAATTAGTCCCTGACTGCAGACCAGGCACATCTCTTAAATTTACCGAGAAATTAGCAGTTACAATATCTACTTTAGAGTCGCTGATATTGACTGTTAATTCTATATTATCGGCATTGTTTAATTCATCAAAGAAAGGACTAGTAGTATCTTCTGAAGTATCTTCTGAAGTAGGTTCAGTAGTAGGTTCAGTGCAAGAACCGAGAATTAAACCCAGAATGACAATGAGAAATAATCCTATCGGATGCATAGATGACTTAATAAAGTCCAGTATATTTAAGTTCCTTTTTATGTTATTGACATTATTGATGTATTTAAGCATGTTAACTCATAGTAGATTATAAAAACTGCCCCTATCATACCACATTAATCATGATTAATCCTACCTTTGGGTAAAACATGTTAAACTCTTAAGTGCAAATAGGTGCAAATCTATTGAATAATTATAGAAGGGGCTATATAAATTATGGAGAAATTATGCAACTAAAACTTGATATGATGGGGATAATAACTTCTAAGTTCGCTGAGATGAAGAACTTTTATCGTGATTCCTTGGGCATGGAAGTAGTATTTGAAATGTCGGATAATTATGTGGAGTTCAAACACCCGGGTATTCGCTTTGCCATTTCCACCAACGAGGTTATGTCACAAGTGACCAAACATAAGTCCTACACAGAAGCCAAGCAAGGGCAAGCACTAGAGCTTGCTTTCATAGTTGATAGTCCAGCCGAGGTTGATAGCACTTATACTGAGTTACTTGAGAAGGGTGCCACTGCCGTCACTTCACCAGATGATATGCCTTGGGGGCAACGTGCGGCTTTCTTTGCCGATCCTGATGGCAATATCCACGAGATATTTTGTAACTTGCCTCAATCCAGCTAAGCTTGCCTCAATCCAGCTAATAGTAAAATACTAAAATCCCTAAACACTGCCCGTCATTTTATAGGATGAGTAGGGTGACAGCTAATCTTAACTAAAAATAAAAGTAGATTTTTATCAATTTGTCCTTCAGTGACACACTACGTAGTGCAGATACTCTGTGGTCTTATCGGATAAATACTCTCTATTATTATCTGCTTTATAGCGGCTGTATTCTTTTGTGAAATATCCATATTTTCCCCGTAATGACATAATATCCTCGATTTCTTGGTGAGACATAATTCCTTCATTATTGTAGCTCAAGAAAATATACCTTGCTTGTGCCTGAAGTATCAAGTGCTTAAAAGATTTCATTGCTTGTACTTTAGAACAATAAGATGACTTTTGTGACTCATATTCCCTTAGTCCAGTTTTGCCATGTATTGCCGGGTTATCATATTTGGCTATTGTCTCCAATAAATGATAATTAGTGGCATACTGCCGCTGATTATATGGTGGATCTAAATAAAAAATATCACCTTTAACTTTACCCACTAAATTATTAATGTCATCGTTTAGGACTGTATGCTCTTGATCATTGATAAAGAATTCAGCTGGTTTGACTATTAGTTTTTTCTTGGCACTATTTTTAATATTTTTTAGGAAAGCAGCATAAACTGAAGTAGTATTAGCATATTTATCAACCGACTTAATTAAACTAGCAATTAAAAAATAATACTCATTATTGTTAATCAATTTATCATTCTTCCATTCTTCAATTTTATGGCGGATAGCATCACATAGCATGCCATTCTCATCAGAAAAATACTGACGGCTTTGTTCTTTGCCTTGGGTGCCACCGTGGCAATAATGCTTGTAGATGAATCCTTTATGTCCTTTTAACTTGGATAAATAATTGCATACCGTGACTTTTATATCATCATCAGGTAAAAGCATGGAACCATCTCTTTCTGCAACTTCCGGGAAGGCCTTAATCAGTTTAGAGAATTTTAATTTCTTGTGATTGCCAATGCAATTCCTATTAAGGACATAGCTATAATATTGTATATCGTTTGCTATGATGCTGAAGCCCTGTTTCTTAAAGTGTGTTCCTACTATTCCTGTTCCAGCAAATAGGTCACAAAAAATCTTGCATTTATTATCTATAACCTTATTGATAGATTCTTCCAGAAAACTTAACAATGATAGCTTGCTACCTATATAGTTCATAGGTTAATATTCAATCTCATTGAAAATTAAATCATCATTATCAAATGCATACTCAACATATTTTAACTTATTAATATTTTCATTATGTTGGTTAAAATATTCAAAGCTATCAATGATTTTTTGCTTTTGCAAGATGACATCATCTAATGATTTATTAATCCCTAGTCCTAAATTATTAGTAATATATGCTTGCCAAATTGGCTTCTGCTCCATACTTGAGTTCACTTTCAAGATTATTATTAAAGTCAATGGATTCATATTTTCCAGATCCAGTTCCAGCAAACAAATACTCTAAATGAACTTTAAATGTACTGTGATCTACAATAAAAACGTGAGTTGTCATAGTTATTTCTTGAAAATTAGGATGTATTCGTGCTTGAAAATGTAATAGTCGCTAGATAAGGCGCGATAACGCCATATGCCTTCTTGTTTACGCTTTGCTCTATTACCTGCCATATTCTTTATTATAATACTTTTTAGTTTTAGTCCCAATTTTTGCGTTGCTTTCATGCAGTAAAAACCAAGAGGAACCCACTCGCCTTTAGTATACATGTCGCCAATAACTATTGCCAAATATCCTTTATCTTCAAGTATATCAATAGTATTTTGAACTACCTGAGTAAATCTATCTAAAAAATTGGACAATGAACTTGCATTGGACAAGTCATTTTTTAACTGACTAAACTTGATAATGTTGGCATAAGGGGGATGTAATATTGCAAGTTGAACTTTATCCTTTGGATAATCAGTCAGTGTGTCATCTACTAATTTGAAAGTAGATACTTGAGTGCTGTCGCCAGTAATTAATTTGCAGTGCTTTGTCTCTGGGTCAATTTTTTTCTCTATATCTTTTATAAGCTTATTTTGGATATCAATTCCGATAAAGCATCTATCTAGATTTTCCGCTTCGTATGCAGTTGTTCCAGAACCTAAGAACGGATCAAATACTGTATCATGTTTCTTAGTATAACGTTGGATAAGTTGGCGTGGGATTTGAGGTATAAAATTGCCATGGTAGCTACCATCATGCTTACCAGAATTATCCCTTTCTGGAATAAGCCATAAACTATCAGTTAGAATATCCGATTGTTTCCACTCTTTGAGGTCTAGATCATTAAACTTAGGCACAATCTAAATTGAGCATTTCTCTAAGCACAAAGAAATCAACAAAAACCTGGAATAATCAGAGTATCTATAATGTAGTTTAATATCAGTGGATTTCAGCGAAGGCGCAGTCAAATTTTTCCAATGCCTCGCCAATTTGTTCCTCGCTGACTGTGAGAGGGGGAGCAATCCTGATGACATTACCATAGATGCCTCCTTTACCTATGAGTAAGCCGGCTTTCTTGGTTGCCTCAAAGAATTGCCCTGTCGCTTCAACAGCTGGTTCTTTGCTGGTTCTATCTTTGACCAACTCAACACCAACCATTAGTCCCTTGCCACGCACCTCGCCAATCATGGAGTATTTCTCCGCCATTTTCTTCAGCCCATTCATCAATAGTTCGCCAACCTGGTGACAATGTTCTGGGTCGCCTTCTTTCTCTAGAACTTCAATAGTTGCTAAAGCCGCCACAGATGAGATGGGATTACCACCATAGGTATTGAATAACAAAGGTCCGTCATCCATGGACTTCGCCACTTTGTCTGTGGCGATTACGCCACCCAAGGGTAAGCCATTGGCAATGCCTTTAGCCATGGTCATCATATCTGGTTCCACTTCCCAATGGCTCACACTAAACTGATGCTTGCCAGTTCTGCCGAAGCCACCTTGCACTTCATCAGCAATGACCACGCCATCATATTGGCGGGTGATTTCGCTGACTATCTTGAGGAAATTAGGCGGGGGAGTGATAAAGCCACCCACACCTTGAATTGGTTCAAAGATGATGCCAGCAACTCTTCCTGAGGTGGAGGTCTTAATGACATTCTCCAAGTCCTGGGCACAGGCAGTGTCGCAGGTCTCTGGCTTCAGGTTAAACGGGCATCTGTAGCAATAGCCATTCAACGTCTGTTTATATCCTGCTATGGCTGCTGAATGGTCAAACTTCCAGTTGAACTGAGAAGTCATTGCCTTGCCAGTGCTGGTGCCACCATGATAACTATGACGTAAAACCATAATATCAAAATTGCCAGTGTGCTTGCGGGCAGCAGATACTGCCAAATCATTGGCTTCACTACCAGTGGTGGTAAAATAGGACTTTTCTAAATTGCCTGGTGCTAAGGCGGCTATTTTCTCTGCCAACTCCACCAAGGTGCGATGAGGATATAAAGTTGAGGTGTGGATAATTTTATCCAGTTGCTCTTTAATCTTCTCTAGGATGACTGGGTGATTATGCGACACACTGGTTGTTAATATGCCACCAAAAAAATCAAGATACTTATTGCCATCTTCATCATACACATACAAGCCCTCGCCTTTGTCAAGCACGAGTGGGTCTTTGTAGTAGAGGAGGTGGCTATTCCAGAGGACTTTTTTATGTCGAGAGTTTACTTCTGATGATTTATTCATATTCTTTTTGCTTTTTGTTTATTTCTATTAGCTCTGCACTATTCGCTATTCTGCTATCTACGAGCAACTGCTTGTGGCTGTCTAACCTTAACGCGGGTGCGTAAATTATCAAACATTGGGGCAAATGGCTTGCGAGCTACAAACTTACCAGCACCTTCTTCAACATTTGCTTTACCATCTGCAAACACTATTTTGCCATTGGCAATAGTCCAACGATTGATACCAGTAACCTTGGTGCCTTCAAACACATTGAAATCAACATTTTGTAAATGTTCTTTTACAGAAATAGTCCTTTCAGCTTTAGGGTCCCAGACCACCACATCGGCATCCGTGCCTTCAATGAGCGACCCCTTCTGCGGATACATATTGAAGATGCGGGCTGCGTTGGTGGAGGTGAGAGCTACAAATTGGTTCATGTTAATCCGTCCAGTATTGACGCCAAAGTTCCAAAATAAATGCATGCGATCTTGTAAGCCATTAGTGCCGTTGGGTATCTTGGTGAAGTCGCCTTTACCATTGGCTTTTTGTTTGTGCATGAACACACAATGGTCGGTTCCCAACACTGATAGGTCGCCGTTATTTATGGAGTCCCATAGCACCTCTTGGTGTCCTTTAGCACGAAATGGTGGGCTCATCACATGGGCTGCGGCAAACTCCCAGTCCTCGTTCCAATAAACTGACTCATCCACTAATAGATGCCCAATCAGTGCTTCGCCTATCACGCACATGCCTTTACGTCTCGCACGGCTGATTGCTTCCACTGCTGGTTTGCATGAGGTATGCACAATATAGACCGGCACGCCTACTTCATCTGCGAATACTATGGCACGATTGGCCGCCTCGCCCTCAACTTCTGGTGGACGGGAGAGGGGATGTCCCTCAGGACCAGTTATGCCCTGTGCTAGTAATTCTTCTTGTTTGCGTGCTACCAACTCACCATTTTCAGCATGAATTAAGCATATAGCACCAAGTTCACGTGACTGGATGAAACTATTCATCATAATCTCGTCATTCACCATTATGGCGTTTTTGTAAGCCATGAAATGTTTGAAACTATTGATACCCTGCTTGTTGACTATCTCGTCCATCTCAGCCGCGGTCTTGTCGCCCCACCAGGTTACTGCCATGTGGAAGCTATAGTCGGCACAGGCCTTTTCTGCCCATCCACTCCATTGCTTGAGAGCATCCAACATGGATTGCTCTGGGTTAGGCACGATAAAGTCAATTTGAGTGGTGGTGCCGCCAGCAAGGGCTGCGCGAGTGCCAGTAAAAAAGTCGTCTGAAGCAACTGTACCCATGAAAGGTAACTGCATATGGCAATGGGGGTCTATTCCGCCGGGCATAACATAGCAGCCCTTGGCATCTAATACTTGCTTCGCCTCTGAAGTATCTATTTTGGCAGCGGCTTTTATAATCCTGCCGTCTTCTATTAGTAGATCTCCCTTAATACTATCATTGGCATCAACCAAGATGCCGTCTTTAATCAAAATACTCATAGTTGTGTTTCTCTCATATTAAAAATATTTGCGATGTTAATTCTATTAATTTTTAGGTATTATTGTGTCGGTTGGATTGAATCTATTCTCCGCTAACATCTTGTTCCATGAATCAAAACTACTGGAGGGGTCTCTGTCTTCCATTGTGATACAGCCATCCACTGGGCAGACCAATGAACATAGATTACATCCTATACAATCATCTTCAATTATTTGTGGCACGCGATTACCGTTTGCCGACTTTATGGAAATGGCTTGATGTGAACCGTCTTCACAGGCGATGTAGCATAGCTGACAACCTATGCACTTGTCCTCATGGATTTTTGCAATGGATTTATAATTAATATCCAAGTCGCCCCAGTCCTTGTATTGCTCAATTGCCTTGCCGCGTAATTCATTCACAGAAGCAAAGCCCTTGCTATTGAGATAATTATTGAGTCCTACTTTCATGTCTTCTACAATTCTGTAGCCATAGTGCATGGCGGCTGTGCATACTTGCACCGAAGTGCAGCCGAGAGAAATAAACTCTGCGGCATCACGCCAGTTAGAAACACCACCAATACCTGAAATCTCCAATTTGAAGCCAGGCGTCTTGCTGAGAGCCCCAACCATGTGCATAGCTATGGGCTTAACTGCTGGTCCGCAATAACCGCCATTACTTGATGCACCACGCCCTTTAGGTAGGGGAATGAAATCGTCTAAATCTACGCCAACAATACTCTTGATGGTATTAATGAGAGACACGCCATCTGCATTACCTCTTTGTGCCGCCATGCCTGGTTCAACTATGTCGGTTATGTTTGGTGTGAGTTTTGCCAAAACAGGAATGTTAGATATTTCTGTGACCCAGTTGAGTAGTTCTTCTAGAACTTTCGGCTCTTGTCCTACAGCTGAACCCATGCCACGTTCGCACATGCCATGCGGGCAGCCAAAATTAAGTTCTAGCCCATCCGCTCCAGCATCTTCACAGCGCCTGACTATAGTGCGCCATTCCTCTCGGGTCTCCACCATCAAAGAGGCGATGATGGCATTATTGGG
>JAAOII010000035.1 GCA_015163845.1 Candidatus Portiera sp. | reverse complement strand
CGACTAGATGGATTGATCTGGGACCAGTCAATTTTCAGCCATCGGAGTATATGAAAATTGTTTTGCCTCTAACTATATGTTCAGTTCTAACCTATAAGCCCCTACCCATTTCCTTGCATCAACTTATTGCTATTATTGGTTTGGTTTTCTTGCCGGTCTTCTTGGTGTTTTTGCAGCCGGATTTGGGCACTGCCTTGATAATAGTATTCTCTTCTGGTTGCTTAGTTTTTCTTGCCGGGATTAATCTAAGGGCTGCCTTATCAATGCTACTGATCATTTTGGCAAGTTTACCTTTAGCTTGGTTTTATGTTTTGCATGATTATCATAAGAGCAGAATACTAACATTTATTAATCCCGAGTCAGATCCACTAAATACTGGCTGGAGCATTATACAATCTAAAATAGCTGTTGGCACTGGCAGCATATTTGGCAAGGGTTGGGGCAACAGTCATCAAGCTAAATATGAATTTCTCCCTGAGACCCACACTGACTTTATATTCTCCGTATATGCCGAAGAGTTTGGTTTTTTCGGAGTATTGGTTTTGCTTGGCATATATCTGTTGATAATTACCCGCGGTTTTTCTATTGCCCTTGCTGCCAGAGATTCATTTGAGAAACTCTTTTGTGGGGTCTTGATATTTATTTTCTCCAGCTACATAATTATTAACATCGGCATGGTCACTGGTGTTCTACCTGTAGTCGGAGTTCCTCTACCCATGATAAGTTATGGCGGGACTGCATTGATTACTACCATGGGTGCTTTCGGTATGCTAATGTCGGTCGCAGCCCATAGCCGCAAGGTTATTTAATATAGCCGCAAGGTTATTTAATATAGCCGCAAGGTTATTTAATATAGTCGCAAGGTTATTTAATATAGTCGCAAGGTTATTTAATATAGAAGTAATTATGACTAAGCATTTCATCAGACCTCGATTAAGTAAAATAGGATTGAGGCGACTAGTAAAAACTACTAATATTACTATAGCGTTTTTAGCTATTGCATTATTTACATTGCCTAATATTGTTATGGGAATGGAGCTAACCAGAGACCAAGAGATAAGAAAGTTCTCCCAGTATATGCAGCTACGTCATAAATTGGATGCCAAAAAGGTTTTGCGTGTATTACAGAATACCAAATTGGAGACCCAAGCACTCAAGATTCTTAGCCACACCCCAGAGCAAAAAGTTACTTGGCTAGAATATAAAAAACGTTTCATTAATCGTCAGCATATCAACCAAGGCAAGAAATTCATAACCAAACACCAAGAGGTTCTGCAACGTGCCTATCAAGAATATGGAGTGCCACCAGAAATCATTACCTCTATCATAGGGGTGGAAACAAACTATGGACAACTCTATGGAACTTATCGCACGATAAACATTCTCACCACTATCGGCTTCTCTGAATATAGACGTGCCGAGTTTTTCCGTGGCGAACTGGAAGAGTTTCTACTCTTAGCAGAGCACCAACAAAAAGATCCATTTGACTATGTATCGTCTTATGCTGGGGCAATGGGCTATGGACAATTTCTTCCTTCAAGTTATCGGAATTATGGAATTGATTTTGATAGAGATGGCAAAGTGGATCTCACTTCAAGTTTGTCAGATGCCATAGGCAGTGTTGCCAATTATTTGCATGCTTTTGGTTGGGAAAAAGACGAACTAGTAATCTTAGAGGCAGAGACCAGAGAAGACGCCCGCATTGACAAAGTAAAGTTCAATGCATCATTGAAACCAAATATTTCAATTAGAAAGCTAATAACCCGCTATGGACTCATACCTCAAGTATCAAAAGATTACAAGGTTTGGCGATCAAAAGATAAAGTAACGCCACTTAAATTTGTTGGAGAAGAACCAGAATTATGGTTAGGACGTAATAATTATTATGTGCTTTCTCGCTATAACCCAAGTCATAAATATGTCATGGCTCTTTTTCTATTGAGCCGTGCACTTATCAATTAATAACCTAAGCAATATGTAAATATGAATAACTTACAACTACACTCATTAAATACCCCAAATGGTCTCAAGGTCATAATAGCTCTAGCAGAGATCGGAGTGGATTATGATTATCATCAGATAGATATTAGCAAGGGCGAGCAATTCACCGAAGAATTCCTGCAAATCAGCCCTAATAATAAGATACCCGCTCTAATAGACCTACAAGGACCTGGCGGCAAGAAGTTCTCACTTTTTGAGTCAGGAGCAATTCTCATATACCTCGCTGAAAAGTTTGACAGCCCACTTTTGCCTAAAGATGCAGAATTCAGATATAATACATTGGTCTGGCTGATGTTCCAGATGAGTGGCGTAGGTCCCATGTTCGGACAGGCAAATCACTTCATCAATACCGCTCCAGAAAAAATTCCTTATGCCATAGAAAGATATACTAAAGAGGCACAACGTATATGTAAAGTTATGGATAAGCGTCTTTCGCAGGTTACCTATCTAGCTGGCGACTCCTACACCCTAGCAGACATTGCTTGCTTCCCGTGGCTTGAATTCTATGAGAGGGATCTGGGTCTCAGTGAATATCAACACCTAAGTATTTGGTATAAACACATCCTTGAGAGACCAACTGTTAGCAAAATATTTCAAGGTCTCAATAACTAATAAGCAGTCCATAACTGCAACTCTTATAGAACAACTATAAAGAAGTACTCTTACTTATACAGGTCTACAGCAAATGTCCTATATAATATAGTGTATTATGGATTTGTCTTTTGTTAATCAGAATTTTAATGACTATGTAAGTTGGCGTCATCACTTACATAGCCATCCTGAATTATCCTTCCAAGAAACGAATACGTCGGCTTTCATAGCCACTAAGTTGGATGAGTTCGGCATGCCCTATAAGAAATTAGGACTGGGTATAGTTGCCTACTTTAGGTCAGATTCATCTTCTTCCTCGCAAGGATTGGCTTTACGTGCTGATATAGATGCCTTGCCCATCCACGAACTAAACGATTTCAAACATAAGTCCGTCAATGAAGGAGTTATGCACGCCTGTGGTCACGATGGACATACTGCGATGCTGCTAGCGGCAGCTCATTATGTTGTCAATCATAAGGAGGAATTTGCTGACAAGCAGCTATATTTCATATTTCAACCAGCTGAAGAAATGGGTGGAGGAGCTTCACAAATGATAAAAGAAGGTCTTTTTAGCGACTTTCCAATCTCTCAAGTATATGGTTTACATAATTGGCCGGGCATAGCTATTGGCGACTTCGCTATTCGTCCAGGACCTATCATGGCAGCAGTTGATTTTTTTGATTTGAGTATTACTGGCAAAGGTGGCCATGCCGCCATGCCTGATTTAGCAGATGATCCCATAGCGGCCCTGGGCAATATTATCACTCAGGTGCTATCCTTACCCAATCGCTCCATTGATCCATCGGATGCCTTAGTAATAAGCTTTACCTCCATTGAAGGAGGTGACTCCTACAATGTCATCCCCAGCAATCTTAAGATCAAAGGCACAATGAGATATTTCAATCAAGATGTTTATGAGATTGCTAAGAAGAAAATCAATGATCTAGTGTCAGCTAATTGTGCTCTACATAATTTGGAGTATGATTTTAGCACTTACACGACAACTGCCGCAACCATCAATCATCCACGAGAGACCGAAACATCAATTCAGGTGGCAAAGCAAATAGTAAAGGATCAGCTTATAACTGATATGCACCCCAGCATGGGAGGAGAGGACTTCGCCTATATGCTTGAGGCAAAACCTGGTTCATATATTTGGATGGGTAATGGTTCCAGTGCTTCTTTGCATAGTCCTCATTATGATTTCAATGATGAGTCCATAACCTATGGTTTAGGTTATTGGCTTGCTTTAATGAAAAACCATAATGTCCTATAAATCTTCTGGTTTCCTCCCTTATTTTGTAGGTACAACCTATCTTGTTGCTTTATATTTTGTAACTTTTGTCTATGGAATGTTCATGTATATTGTTGGAGCAATATCTCCAAAGGCACTACATTTCATTCAAGGCATTTGCAATATGTCGGTTGCTCGAATGATATTATTTTCTGCAGGGATCAAGATGTTCCGTTCTGGTTATGAGCATATAGTTGCTATGGAAAACAAGTCATATCTTCTAGTCAGTAATCATGTGACAACTTTGGATCCCCCCATACTAATAGTTGGTATGCAAAAATCTAATTATCGTCTCGTTTATAGTTTAAGAGCAACAGCTAAAGTTCCGTTCATTGGTAAACTTGTTGGGGCTGCTTTCGACTCAATGGGATGGATCAGCATCAAACATGATGAAAATGACTCCACTGCTCTTAAGAGAGTTATCAATGTAGCTCGTAGTGATATCAAAAAACATGGACACACTCAATTAGCAATTTTCCCTGAGGGTATTCGCACAGAAGATGGCAAGATCAATAATTTTCAAAGAGGTCCTTTCTTTTTGTCTTTATTCTTGCAAATCCCAATTATTCCAGTGCTCATGCAAGGAGTATATTCTATACATCGTCATCAAACCTTCGTGGTTAATCCAGGCGATGTAACGGTTAAAGTTCTTGAACCAGTATATCCACCAAAAATTGACAAGAAAAATTTGCGTAAGCAAGCTGAAACATTTCAAGCGCAAGTTGAAAAGTTCTACAAAGAATTACCAAATATAAACACAGATGCACATGCTTACAAGAAAAAACACGAAACAACTACTTAATCAAGAAAATGAATGACAAAGAGTTAAATAAAGGACCTCTAGATAAAGAGCAAAATGCCCCTTCTATTTCAGAGGATGAGTCGACCAGTTCCGACAATCTAATCCAACAGAGAAGAGTGCAGCTAGAAACATTACGTGATTCTGGCTGGAACTATCCCAATGACTTTAACGTCAAGCATACTGCATCCTACCTGCATGACACTTTTGCCACCGCCACCAAAGAAGATTTAGAAGAAAAAGCATCTGACTTAAAGGACTACTCACTAGCCGGCCGCCTAGTCCTTAAGCGAGACATGGGTAAGACCTTGTTCTTAACCCTGCAGGATTCTAGCGGCAGAATACAAGTTTATGTGCGTAAAGATCTAGTCGGAGATGATGAATTTGAAAAAGTCAAGAACTGGCAACTTGGTGACATTGTTGGCGTCAAGGGAGGGATCTTTAGAACAAAGACCCAAGAGTTAAGTATCAAGGCAGAAGATGGAGTCCTACTAACTAAATCTCTACGACCTCTACCAGAGAAATATCATGGTTTATCAGATACTGAACAACGTTACCGCAAACGCTATTTGGATTTATTACTGAATCCAAAAAGTGCAAAAATATTTAAGTTCCGCAGTGCTTTCATAATGAGTATTCGGCAGTTTTTTACCGACAAGAATTTTCTGGAAGTAGAGACCCCTATGATGCACACCATAGCTGGTGGTGCCAATGCAAAACCCTTTGAGACCTTCCACAATGCTTTGGACTTGAAAATGTTTCTCCGCATTGCTCCTGAATTATTTCTAAAAAGATTATTAGTTGGAGGTTTCAACAAGGTCTTTGAAATTAATCGCAACTTTCGTAACGAAGGACTCTCCACCAAACACATGCCAGAGTTTACAATGTTAGAGTTTTATGAAGCATTTGCTGATGTGTCTGATTTTATGGATATACTAGAAGAACTTTTCCATTCCCTCGCCACTCAGTATTGCGAAAAGGGACAAGTAGTTCTCAATGATCAATCAATATCCTTGACTGAAAAGTTTACCAGAATCAGTCATAAACAAGCAGTGCTTGATCATAACCCTCAATTAGATGCAACTACTTATGATGATTTATCTAAACTGATTGACTATGCCAAATCCTTAGAGATTAAACCAGAAGCATCTTGGCGACTCGGCAAGTTACAAAATGAAGTTTTTGAAAAGACAGTTGAGAGCAAATTAATTCAACCCACCTACATAACTGATTATCCTGCTGAGGTTTCCCCTTTGGCAAGGCGCAATGATAAAGACCCAAGTATTGCTGATAGGTTTGAACTATTCATAGGAGGTGCCGAATTAGCCAATGGTTTTTCCGAGCTAAATGATCCTGATGAGCAGGCAAGAATATTCAAAGCACAAGTTGCCGCAAAAGATGATGGGGACGAAGAGGCAATGAATTATGATGAGGACTATATCACAGCATTGGAGCATGGCATGCCCCCAGCAGCTGGTGCCGGCCTAGGCATAGATCGTTTGGTGATGCTGTTCACCTCATCCTCAAATATTCGTGATGTGGTGCTCTTCCCAACTTTACGCCCCTCTAATAGATAGCCCCAAAGAGATAATATATGGGGATAATATAGGGGGATAATATAGGGGGATGGATTTAACTATTCACCTATAGCCACAGCACAGCCCCAAAGAGATAATATATGGGGATAATATATGGGGATGGATTTAACTATTCACCTATAGCCACAGCACAGCCCTTAAGAGCTGATAGTTCCCGGGGATATTATATATGGGGATTATATATAGGGGGATGGATTTAACTATTCACCTATAGCCACGGCACAGCCCTTAAGAGCTGATAGTTCACAATGGATTATGAAAGTAGGTATGTCGCGCATATAAGAATCAAAGCGCCCCTTGTTTTCAAAGCGCCTTCTCAATGAACTCTGGATAAAGTATTTATGGTGCTTGCTAACTATACCGCCACCAAGGTATATGCCGCCAAATGCCCCCAATACTAAACCTAGATCACCAGCAACATCTCCCAAGGCCGCCGCAAATATATCCATAGCACTAACACAAGAATCGTCTTTCTTACTTATTGCCAATTCAGCTATCTGATGCGGCTGGAGGTTTTCTGTCGCTTTATCATTAATTATGCACATGGTTCTATACAGACGTTGTATCCCATCCCCAGTTAGTATCCTCTCAGCTGAAACCCGCGGGAACTCCTTATGTAATATTCTAACTACCTCTATTTCTAACTCTGTTTGAGCTGAATAGGATATATGACCGCCTTCTCCTTGCAGAGGTATCCAACCCGAATTTGAATGAATCAGCCCTGACATACCTAAACCAGTTCCAGGTCCTAGGACACCGATGGGCTTCTCGTCGATAACTATCCCGCTACCAAACTTTATAACATCTTGTTCCTTCATTAAAGGCACAGCCAAAGACAGAGCAGTAAAATCATTGATAATCTTCAACCTGCTGAAGTTCAATTCCTTAGATAAACTGTCAGGGAAGAATTGCCAATGGCTATTAGTTAATTGGATAGGGTTGGTATGAACAGGACAGGCAACCGCTATGCATCCTTGTTCAGCTTTGATGCCAACATCCTCAAAGTATGTTTGTATGGCGTCGCGTGGATGATTAAAGTCCTTAACTGCTAGAACTTTTTCTTCAAAGACCTTGCCTTTATCTGCTAGGGCAAACCGCGCATTGGTCCCACCTATATCGGCGACCAGTGCTGGAGAACTATTAGAGTTATTAGAGTACTTGTTCAACTTGTTCTAAAGAAGGGGAAGAATCCATTCCACCTCGTGCAGTAACAGACATTGTTGCTGCAGCATTGGCAAATTTAATTAACGCCTCCAATTGTTCCACACTAAAATCTCTTATGCTTGTATCTTGGCTAAGTAATCCAAGATGCAATATTCTAGACATAAAGGCACTGATAAAATTATCTCCTGCCCCAGTGGTATCAACCACCTCTACTTTTATGCCAGGCAAATGCATAGGAGGATGTTGTGGGTGATAAGCACTGGCGCCCTTGCCCCCACGAGTAATCAGCATTATCTGACAACTCATTGCAAATAATTCTTGGGCAATGACTTCTTCGCTTTTACCAGGGAAGAGGAATTCGGCTTCATCGTCAGACATCTTCACTAGGTCAGCATAAGGGAAAATTTCATGCACTCTTTGTCTCAATAGATTTTGCTCAGCCCACATGGCTGGTCTAATATTTGGGTCGTAGCTTACCAAGGTATTGTTTCCCCGAGCCATTTTTGCTCCTGCCTCAGTTGCCTGATGAGAAGACAAACTTAATTGACAATTTGACCCGCAATGTAAAAACTTAGCATCTGTAAACCATTCTTCCTGCCATTCGTCTACAGAGAAAGCAAGGTCAGCCGCCTTATGTGAATCACGATATATCTCAAACTCCCGTTCACCTGCAGTATCATGACGGACAAAAGAAATAGTACAACGATGCTCTTTAGAATTAATGGCATAATCCATTTTGACATTATTAGCAAGCATATAATCAGTCAGATATTTAGCAAAATGATCATCACTGAGTTTACCTATGAAGTAGGCATTAGCACCATAACCAGCTGCGGCAAAAGCTACTATAGCTGGCGAACCGCCAGGATGTTGAAAAAACTTTTGATTGGTTGCTGAAGGATCTCTGTCAGCAAACATATCAACGAATAACTCGCCAAAGCAAAGAATTTTGTTCTGTGTCATATGCTTATCTACTAAATATTTTATTTCTTACAGAGGATAT
>JAAOII010000034.1 GCA_015163845.1 Candidatus Portiera sp. | reverse complement strand
GTTAATTCCCTCCGGTGTAAGCCAACTCCAACAAAGATGGCTGGTTTGAAGAATCTGTGCCATCTTTGTCTTTGAGCAAATTTATAAATACTGCTGTATCCCATAGCCCTGCCTACTTCATCATCAAGTTGGTAGTTCGTTTCGCTATAAGCAAAGTCCAACCAATGAAAGTTATCCCTTCCAGTTCTAAAAAGAGACGAGTAAGCATAAATCGGTTCTGAAAATCCATTATGAAATCTATACTCTAAAGTTCCAGAGGGGGCATAAGCATTTGCTGACAGAGGAAAGATTGAACTTAATAACATACACAATAATATGCGCAGTAACCTAATTGAAAATCTTCTAGAACAAAAATGCATCTTGCGGTTTCGTAACATCCAATCCTTAAATAGTAGATTTTTCATCACTTAAAAAGACCTCCCAAACCTTATAAGTCCTTCCTGACTAGCCACTTGCACAGAGTATTGGGGGGCTTGAGGTAAGGAGCGGGACTGAGAATCAATTACCTCTTCAGCAACCTTCCCTCCTAATTGGCCAACAAGATTGCTCTCTTGCGACAAGCCACTCTTGCTGGCTTCCCAAAAACCTTTGCGTGCCGCTATAGATGCCACCTTGCCTGAATGAGTAAGCACAGAGCCAGCCAGACCAGAAGTTCGGCTAATACTATGGATTGTTGCAGTAACCTTATATTCACTACCATCAGGCATAACCATTAAGTTGACTTTCATATCTAAACGTTGAGTAGAAGGGTTGACATTATGAGAAGCGAAGAATATAGTTCCAACTGGTATTTTTTTGTGTATGCCAGGTATGTCTTCTATAAGTTCTATTTCTATGTCAGCTATTTCACTAGATGAAACTGAACGAGGCAGAATAACTCTTGCCCAAGTGCCAGCACGCACACCAAACAAGCGACTAACACGAAAACCATTCACTTCCAGAATACTATTAGCACTTCCTTGGTTAGCGCTGCTTTTCGCCTTGCCGCCTTTCGCCACCTGTTTGCTGGAAGGACGTTTTCTACTGCTTTTCCTAGTAGTGCTTTTGCGAGTAGTGCGTTTGGTCTTTTGCGATGATGGTGGAAGATTAGCTGCATCAACTTTATCGCCTCCAGTATTCTCCCCAGTATTCTCTACGGATACTGAGGAGGCATCTGTATGCTGAACTAATATACTCTTGCCCTGCTGTGCATAGTTGTATAGTTCACACACGACTTCTTTTTGGCGTTTATAATAGGTGCCAGCAATTACCTCAGTATTATGAATGCATCCGGGTATTCTTCTGCTCCCATTTACCAAGGCCGGAAAGATTAGCTTATCAATGACAATCCCCGCATATACTTTTTCACCATCATAATAGAATTGTGACCCCTTATCTAATAGCTCATTTGTCTGCAATCTATTACGGCGTGATCGGCTAGCTCGCAAATTAATTTCAGTAGCACTTCTAATCTCCTCCTTGCTATAATCATTAGCCAAGACGGTGACACCACTTAGCATACTGCTAAGGAGTGCAATTATTGTTTTAGTAATTAAGAACGAATGTCTCATCTTTATCATTGGTTAGAGTAATAATCAGGTCCGCACTATCCGCCACTAATAAGGAATCATGGGTAATAAAAATGCATTCATCAACTCTAGGTCTGTCCAAAAAGCACTTCATCTTGCCTTCTAATATGCTGGAATCCCCCCTAATCGATTTTGCCTGAATTAGTAAAGATGAAGTGATGAATTTTTGCGAATAATGTTCCACCCAAAACTTTAATGCAAAAACAGATTTTTTGAGATACATGAACTTATCCAGATAGATATCAGCAGTGGCAAACTTATCCTTACCTCCCCTAAAAAGTTGTTTTATATTCTTCTGCTTCGTACCATAGTTAATTATTCTGGCAAGATCTTCATCGCTAATAAACTCTTTGTTATGCTTAAGTCGCCGCTGATAACTGACCTCCAATGAGTGCTTGATATTGGCGATTTCTTTGGCTATCAGAAACTCTCTATCCGCCTTAGTTAAATTGAAATATATGTCACTAATATGATCATCTATATCATTGCTTACATCAAGATTCAAAGCCAGATGATAGCCAGCAATGCTGATATAAAGTTTCCCAACATCTCCCACTCTGCCATTAGTTGTAACTAAAAACACATTCTGCCCGATTATGGCATCCAAAGAACGTGCCACCTTAAAATCCTTCGTATTGGTAAGTTTATAATTTAGAGGTGGCTTGAGCTGAGGGTCATCAAGAATGAAGGGGAAGATTAATCGCGTCCCTAAGTCAGGCACTAGCTTAACCGCTATTTGAGTTTGCTCTTGTAAAGCTACCTTAAGCACATCCCCTTGAAAAGAATATACATGTTGTGATGTTAGTAGGGCAGCTGTGACTGCAAAAATTATATAAAACTTATTGAACATACTTCTATTCCCAAATAATTACGGGAGGTTAGAGGAACCAACTGCAGTGACAGTTCCAGTTTAAAATTTGATATGCTATCCCCTCTACTATCATCACCAAGGATTATTTGACCGCCTGTTTCCACCTGGATATCTTTAGAACTCAAATATTTAAGCAGAGTAAATTCAGAAAACAAAACCCGCGAAATCTGTAACCTCTCCACCACTTTGGCTAACTTACCTCCATTAACCCACTCATCGTGAGTAGCTTTTTTCAGGACTGGACACATGGCTGCTAAGGATATTTCTGCATCCTCATATATGGTTGCCGAGTTTTGGCTGAGATAATGTTGCACAAACCTTTTGGTTAAGGCCTCTAATTGTCTTTCATCAAGTGCTGGGCTTTGGCGGTAATTAACTTGGGCAACATAACGTCCTTCCGTGTCCACCATCAGCACTGGAACTGGACGAGTTACTAAGACCATGAACACCCCACTATATCCTATAAAGAAAGTGAATAATAGCAGATAAAGAAGTTTGTTTTGTCTTATGATCATAAGATATATATCTAGGCCGCGGCTTTGTTTTGCTTGGTTCAACTTAAGTGTGGGAGGGGTTATTAACATGAGGGTGGGTGAGTTGTAATGAGTTGCATTTTTGATAGATATTATTTGAACTTGTGCTTCTTGCCAACACGTGAAATAGCACTGATGTTGCCTGGTAGAGATTGTTTGTTAAGTTGTCCATTGTGTTCTATGATGGATCTCATTCTATAGGGCTTACGTAATGTTGGAGTACTTGCCGACTCACTTGGTCTTGTAGCTCC
>JAAOII010000033.1 GCA_015163845.1 Candidatus Portiera sp. | reverse complement strand
GGTAGAATAGTCACCTTTTATATTCGGAGGGACGACACTGACTTGTATCTTCTGCCTCTTGCTGGGACTATTTTTGGCGTTATTAGGGTGCAACTCTTCTGCGAGCAACCCTTTCTTGTATAAACTCTCAAGGACTCGGTTAAGAGAACTGGCGATGATTTCTTGCATTTACGACTAGATTAATTAGCGCCAACTATATTCATCTCATACTTGGCTACTTTCATAGAAGGTCTTTGTATTTCAAGAACTAGTCGGAATGGTTTGCCTGGCGGCATTAAATCTGAGGCCTCATCAGAACTTAAGTATTGATAAGGTGAAAACCTGCCAGATGCAACTGGATAATTATTAGCATCTGAGAAAACAACTTCCAACCATGGAAACTCCTTATAAGTTGATCCGTAGTTGGTCAAGGTTGCTTGTAAGACATATTCTTTTCCATTACGTAGATTTGCCTCAAATTTCTCAATTTTTATGTCTGTCGGTTCAACAAAGTTAGGCAATACACATTTGAGTTGTTCGATTGAACATAGAAATCCATAAACTGGCCGCAGGTTTTCTTTTACAGCCCATCTGTCAAAGTTTACCCATAGAAGTTGAAATATCAATACAGATAAGAGTAGCAGATTGAAAGCCGCAGACAACAGATTCCTAAAAAACTTTTTACGTCTATAGGCACTATATGATATTGTTTCAAAATCTGAATTTCCCATAACTTCATCCGCATCCACTGTGGTATCATTTCTTTCATTGTTAGCACTATAAAATCCCTTAAGTAAATAATTGGGAGCGTGGAATTGATTATTACAATTACCACATATTATATCACCTCCTCCCATATCCATCTCTTTTTGAGTGATATCGATGTCTGCATTGCAATTTGGGCACTGAGCTGTATAAGGAGTAATTGCCATAGAAATATTTTAACTTTATTTTGACCCAGTAGTGAGTTTTTGTAGAGCAATTTTAACTAACTCTTCTGTAGATAGATTTGGCTGATTTATGGAGGATATTTTTTTGATTGCCTCTTGTCGCTTATAACCCAATGCTACCAATGCATCTTCTGCTTCACGGATAGCTAAAACACCTTCATTAGATGTCCCAGATGTTATATGGGGAAACTTATCTTGTAGTTCTAGAATCAGTAATTTTGCCTTTTTGGGACCGAGTTTCGGCAAACGTGATAAACCTTCAACATCATTGGCAGATATAGTTGCTTCTAGTTGTTCTAGAGTGAAGCCCCCCAAAATATGCATTGCTAGACGCGGGCCTATGCCGCTTACAGATAAGATATTATGAAAGATCTTTCTTTGTTCGGGCGAAATAAAACCATAAATTACTGGCAGCTCTCCTCGCGTTATGATGAAATGAGCAAAAAATTTAACTTCTTCACCCAGTTGAAATTGATCACATAAAGATATTGGCACCTCCAAACGAAAGCCAATTCCATTATGATCTAAAACAACATAGCCAAGGCCCTTATCAGCCAGTACTCCTTTAAGATAGTCAAACATAGTTTAATTATATACCTTAATGAGGATATAACATTAAAACAAATGGCAGGAGATAGGCCTGCCATTTGAGTCGACGCCCTAAGGCGTCTATGTAGCGTGTCGCACTAATTAATATTATTCAGTAATATATTATTTTTTCTTTTTATCTGCCTTATTGTCTTTGCCGTCTTTGGCTTCTTCGTCTCCCTTAGCTTCTTCGCCATCTTTACCGTCTTTGGCTTCTTTATCTCCCTTATCGTCTTCGCCGTCTTTATCGTCTTGGACTTCAGTATATTCAGCATCTTCAATCTCGTCATCATTGGAGCCGTCTCCTTTAGCTTCGGGTGATTCTGCACCAGCATCATTTGCAGTTGCCGCTTCTTGCTCTTTCTTAACTTTTTCCAGAGCTAACTGGCTTAATGGAATGGCCTTTTGAGTTAGATCTTGGAGTTTCTCTTTGATTGCCTCAACATCTTCTCCAGTCAATGCTCCATTAAGTTCCTTAATCGCATCATCTAGTGCGGTCTTCTCATCTGGCTTAAGTTCGTCCTTGTGTTCTTCTAAGGTCTTGGTTGTGGCGTGCACCATGGTCTCCCCTTCATTGCGGGATAAGACCAACTTCTCAAACTTTTCATCTTCTGCCGAATGGGTCTCTGCCTCTTTAACCATTGCCTCTATTTCACTTTCACTAAGCCCACTAGATGCTTTAATTTCTATTGACTGCTCCTTCCCAGTATTTTTATCTTGAGCAGAGACATTGAGTATGCCATTAGCATCAATATCAAAACTGACTTCTATTTGCGGAGTCCCTCTTGGAGCTGGCGGAATATCTGCAAGATCAAAACGTCCTAATGATTTATTATCTGAAGCC
>JAAOII010000032.1 GCA_015163845.1 Candidatus Portiera sp. | reverse complement strand
TAGAATTCTTTCAAGAACAAAGGATATGGGCAGGTATGATTTATATTGCTATCTCTTTTATGGGCAGTATAGCTTTTGCTATTGGCGGGCTTTATGTTGGACGATTCATCGTCATGCATTTTTAACCTGAGTTGCTCGTTAAGACAGTTATAGGATAACCTGCGTAAACTACTGAGCCGTTAGAACTTTATTCCTAGATTATTCTTTAGGAACGGCCCGTCGTAATATTTTACCCACGGCACTTTTAGGAAGGTCTTTAACAAACGCTACCTTATCTGGTGTTTTATATCCAGTAAGTTTTTGACGAGTAAAGGATATAATCTCTTCCTCAGTTGCCTCCTGTCCTGGTTGTAGAACCACATATACTTTTACTGCTTCACCACTATGCTCGTCAGGAATTCCAACACAGCAACTTTCATAAACTTTTTCGTAGCTGTCTACAACTTCCTCAACTTCATTAGGATACACATTAAACCCAGACACGATTATGATGTCTTTGGCACGATCAACTATGTAAATATAGCCCTTGGCATCCATATATGCGATGTCTCCAGTATTCAACCAGCCATCCAAACTTAAGTCCTTACTAGTGCCTTCAGGATTATTCAAATAGCCCTTCATAACTTGTGGGCCGCATACATACATGTTTCCCTTCTCCCCTATAGGAACCTGCCGCCTATTGTCATCCAATATCGCCACATCAGTTGACGGGATTGGCAAGCCAATACTGCCATTATACTTTTTGGTAGTATGTGGATTAATCGCCACGGCTGGAGATGCTTCAGTCAATCCATAGGCCTGATTTAGGACGCATCCTGTGACCTTCTGCCATTCATCTGCCACCTCTTTCTGCACAGCCATGCCACCACCTAAGGTCATCCACAAATTGCCAAAGTCCAATTTGGCAAAGCCAGGATCAGCTAACATCGCCTTAAACAAAGTATTAACTGCATCAATGGCGTGAAATTTATACTTGCTCAAGGTCTTGATCAGCCCCTTGATGTCACGTGGATTAGCCACTAACATATTATGCATCCCCAAATGATAGAACAACAATCCATTAGCCAACAAAGCGAATATATGGTACAGAGGTAAAGCAGTGAGAATTATTAGTTGATCTTCCCCATCTCTTGCAGAAGTCAAACGGGGATCAATATATACTTTTGCCTGCAACATATTGGCAACCATGTTGCGGTGAGTAAGCATGGCAGCTTTTGGCTTACCAGTTGTTCCTCCGGTTAGCTGCAAGAAAGCAATTTCATCTCCTTTCACTTGAGGATGATAAAGATTCATAGTCCTTCCCAACTTTATACTATTGTTGAATGATTGATAATTAGGCGGCTTGCCTTTCTCCACCTTGCCTTGCAGTTTGAGCAGTAGATTAAGTGGCATACCTTTGTATGAAGGTAGCAGGTCTCCCAAAGCAGTGACTATAACTTTGGGCTTATTAAAATCATCCGCTTTCTTACTAGCCCTATCAATGGCATCCTTCACTCTTAAGGAACAACCATCCCATATTATCAAAACATCTGGGTTAATTTCCTCAAGAACATGCAATATCTCTTCTGCCGTATAAAGAGGATTTATATTGACAACCGCCGCTCCCAATTTTAATGTGCCAAAGATGGATATAGGATACTGCGGACAATTCGGCATCATTATAGCAACTCTATTCCCTTTCCCGATTTTATAGTGACTTTGTAAATAAGAAGCAAGTGCTTCGCTATGCTTATATACTTCAGCAAAAGTCATCTTGCTACCAAACTGCTCATAGGCAATCTTGTCTTTATGGACAAGAGATGCCTCATCTATGAATGCATTAATATTGGCATACTTGTCAGGGTTTATCTCATCTGGAACTTCCTGCGGATATTCCTTAAGCCAGTATCTATCTACCTTAACATCAGTTATTTTATCAAGTGGGTTTATCATTTTCGTCCTCCGTATATCATATAGTTTATTAACAAAATCTTCTAGCTCTTTCTTATGAGCTTTAATATAATTATCAGCCACCTTCTGCAACTCTTGAATATTTTCTGCAGAGGCCAAATCAATGCGTGATAATTCCTGTCTATCAAATGTGGGATCAACTCGCATATAATTTTCTGGGCTATCGCGGAAAATCATCTCCATTTGAAAATCAGAGTTGGATATATTGTTATTGGTCATTATATTCACCAAAGGTCTATACCACTCAAACTTGCCCCAACCCTTGACTTCTTTCTCATCATAATCGTCTGCATAGTTACCTGTGCTAAGCGATAATAGCTTCATCCCTGCGGCACTAGCATTGCTATCAACTCTTCTTAACTCTGAATAACCAAATAATACTGGATTAGCACCAAGGACTCCTCCATCTATACACAAATACTCTTTCCCACCCATGCTCTTGATCAAGCAAGGAGGAAAATAAGTTGGGGCACTGGTTGTGGCACGGCATATATCACGCACATAAAAGTTATCATCTGCCGACTTGGATGCCCTATGCTGCCGAAAAAGTAGCCGTTTATTGCTATACATATCATAAGAAGTGATGATACATGGGCGTAAAAGTTGACTAAGTTGTAAGTCGCCAAAACTGTCATTGAGAATTTGTTCTATTGAATCAGCAGGATACTTTGCCGAGGTAATGGCATGTCCGCGCGACACTTTCTCCCATAGATTCAAGGAGAATATCTTGCCGCCAAGATTGACATACAACTCCTCTACATCTTTAGCACTATATTTTGGTCTAGATCCTTCATCATCAGGGATTAAATAACAAGAAGCCATCAGGCCCCCAGTGGATGTGCCTATAAAGAAATCAAAGAAGTCAATAAGACGAGTATCTTTGTTCCCGCTTGCTTGTTGAAATTGCTCCTCAACCCAACTTAACATTCGCGTAGTCATGACTCCGCGAATACCGCCACCATCTAAGGAAAGGATATTGTAATGGCTCATAGAATATTAAAAAGAATTAAAAATTTATTCTTCTGCAGAAACAATTATCTAATATAGGAGTTAATCTCATACTAGCTCAAAAATGCCTGCAGCCCCCATACCCACTCCAACACACATAGTGGTCATGCCATAACGTATTTTCTTCTTCTTCATATTATGGAGTAAGGTTGCACTCCTAATGGCTCCAGTAGCTCCCAATGGATGTCCCAAGGCAATAGCACCGCCCAGAGGATTAACTTTCTCTTTATCAAGTCCCAACTCATTAATTACTGCTAAGGTCTGTGCTGCGAAGGCCTCGTTCAACTCTATCCATCCTATATCATCTAAATTAATGTTGCTTTGCTTAAGTACTTTGGGGATTGCCTTGACTGGACCTATACCCATTATCTCAGGTGGTACACCAGCAACAGAGAAACCACTAAATTTAGCCAAAGGATTCAAGTTATGTTTTTTGACAAATTTCTCACTAGCTAATAGAAGTGCACCAGCGCCATCACTAACCTGTGAACTAGTAGCGGCAGTAACACTACCATTCTTAGCAAACACAGTCCGCAAAGATGACAAAACATCTATAGAACTACCGCGACGGGGGCCCTCATCTTCAGTTATAATTTTTTCTTCAATATGAATTTTCTGCCCCATTTGCGTGCCTTGTTCACCATCAATTAAACTACGTTGTGCAACTTTTATGGGAATAATTTCTTTAGTGAAGGCATTCTTATCTTGTGCGGCTATGGCGCGGTTATGACTTTCCAAAGCATATTCATCTTGCTGCTCTCTAGTAATCTTATAT
>JAAOII010000031.1 GCA_015163845.1 Candidatus Portiera sp. | reverse complement strand
TGCCGTTAACTAATTTGCCATCAATGATCTTACCTTTATATTTGATGATACCCAGTTTAGGCAGTTTGATTTTACTAGGTCCTAGTAGCTTGATAACACCCTTCCTATACCTCATCCCTTGAACACTATGCTTTCTACTCTTGAAGTTTGGAAACCCTCGTTTATGTTTCCATAGACCTATAAATGCATTTTCTAAATCAGTTAGTTTTGCTTGCATAGACCAAGAGAAGCCCTCCTTGAGAAAGGTCTTATAGGTTTTTAGTTGGGTGAGATGGGCGGATAATCTATTATTGTCGGGTTTTTTATAACCCTCTTGCTTGCCATATAATCTGTAATGTCTAAGGTGCAGTGCAAGGAAGTGATTATAGACCCAGCGAGCTATGCCGAGTTGATTAGTGAGAGCAGTAAACTGCTCATCATTTGGATATAGTTTTATGGTGCAGGAGCGATGCATTACTTGTATTTTAATATATTAAGAACCCAATAGTCAATAATAAAAACAACTATAATTAGCTAAAAATTAATAAATATCAACTATTAACTAATTGCTGGGAGTGTCCTATATAAGCATAAGCCATAAGTTAGCACTTATATAGCATAGTATTTTAAATGTATAGCACAGTAGCAATACTGGTCTTTTTGTTTAAATCCCTCAATTTGTTTAAATCCCCCGATTTGTTTAAATCCCCCGATTTGTTTAAATCCCCCAATTTGTTTAACAATACAATAGCTACATATGCACCTGCACCGCCTCTCTACTGAATTTCTTAGCATAACTTTATATAGATAGTACTTCTCAGCAAGCTACCCTTAATTCACCTAAAGCAAGTTAATTATGGGCATAATGCCCCTATATTGACGAGCTATAAGTATGTCAATTTGCTAATTTACAGAGTTTAGTGGTAAAATAGGCAGAACTGGTGCTTATTAGCTCTACTTTTAGATACACCTGGGGAACCTTGGGATTTAGAGAATAAAAGCGGTATCTCCTAGATACTTTTAGATACCCCTGAGGAACCTTGGGATTTAGAGAATAAAAGCGGTATCTCCTAGATACTATTAGGATACTATTAGGATATTATTAGGATGATATTGCTGTTGGCTAATCACACCGATTATTTAAGTAATTATTGCTACTTATATAGCACAGTATATGGAATGATGCAATTTTTGAAGAAGAATAGCTGGACGAGAGAAGCAGCGCCTAGAATATGTGAAATATTGCATAAAGCATCTAGAGCGTTGGGTTTTATCTCGCCCATATTAACTGCCCCCGTCCCCATCATCAAAGATACCTACGCTCACCTTAAATCCTCCTCAAAATCAGTTGTGTCCATCTCGGCGATGGCATTGGCGTCACTGCTAATTTCCTGTTCAAGTCCCGATCCCACTACCGCCACTTCGTCTGCATCCAATGTAAAGGCATTTTCTCACACTAGCTACACTTTTGCCCCAGGCATTGCCGGCGATGCTTTCATATATTCAGAGGAATTAGTTGGGCGAGTTCTACCCAACACAGCTCGCATTAGATACTTGGTTGCCGCCAATCTTGCGGATGACGCCATAGATCCAAGCACTCTAAGAGAATCAACCGACTACACCATATCATTTGATATAGATGCTGCATTAGATTCTCCTGCTGACACCTTTTTTACGGTGAGAGATCAAAGAGTCAATGGTCTAAAAACTGGCAGAATCTATGTTACAGATCGACCCGCCTCTGGTTTAACTTTTGACGAGATACGGGGTTTCTTAAGCAGCAACTCCATAAATGTCAAAATATCCATAACCATAAACACTGCAAATTCCCCAGTCAAGCAGGGTTCTAAAACCCTCATAGAGGATAGTGTCCGCGTAAATATTTTGAATAGAGACGACAGAGTGGATCTAACCAGCACTGCCAATCACCACCTATTATATGATCGCCCATCTGGAGAGTTGAACTTCAGCTTGAGTGGCGGCATTGAAGAAAACAAGCCACTGACATCGCTCGCCAACTTTGGCTCGCCGCAGACACCTTCCCGCTCATCCAGCCGCCCGTTAAATGCTCTTGCGGTGCGGACCAATCCAAACTCTAATTCTGACAGCCGAGTAACGCTTTTTTATGATCTAAGAGATATTACAGATGTTAGTGTCGCCTGTGCCCAGGGTAGCTTTTACATTGATAACTCCGACAACACTATCAGGTCTGGCAAAACCTACAACTACGAAGAAGATCTAAATAATCTAGGAAAGTCATATTCATGCCGCCTCGCCGCATCCACTGATGGAGTAACCTATCACCCCTTAGCATTTGTCATCAATAACAACAGCGCTACTGCTAATCGCAATGATATAAAAAGCGATATAACAAATGACATAAAAAGCGGCACAAAAATTGAAGCCGACCAAATTGCCTCTGCAGCCCAAGTGAGACAAAGCGGATTCGGCAATCAATTCAGCTGCTCCCCCACCAATTCTTGCTACTATTCCGATTTCAACTTAGCTGTGCGAAATGTTAACGAGGCACCGCAGGTCTCCCTAGTTGGCGGCGATAGTTTTGTCGGCAGTAGAGAAGGAGTTGGTCCAATCAAAGATTACGCAAGTTTAGTTGCCGTAGATGCATATTATGCAGGAGGTCCACTAGCAGGTCAAAGAATAGAGAACACCGTCACCATCAACATAACAGATGAGGACTTAACCCAAGAAGGCACCGAAGCCGACTTCGTAACGGTTGCCTCTGTCTTTCCGAGTCATGGCAGGAACGCTTTCAAAGTGGAGCAGGTTCAAGCCGATCGCCAGAAATATCAACTAGTGGTGAATGGTTCATTGCTTGATTATGAGGCATTCAGTGCAGGACAACTGACAGAAGATGGCAAGGCAATTTACAAAGTCAGAATCAGGGCTCGCGATAGCAAAGATAATTCAGTTGCCGATATAGAGACCTTTAATTTTGAAGTCAGCGACGTCAAGTACCCGCCAGTATTCGTCAACCCAGCTAATAGAAATGAAGCGCGCACCCCCACAGCTGCTTTTGTCCAAGATGATAGCATCATAAATGGCACCAATGGCTCGCCTCTCTATCTCCCAGCTGGCCTGCTCGCTATTCAATTTAGCCGCCTCGGCGAACTGGCGGCAGTTAACCCTGAAACTGGATCTCCCGCCAACTTGGAGTATAGGATATCCCCCGCTGTGCCAGTAGTGCTTAGCAACCACTTAAGTATTGTTTCAGGCGCTAATGATTTGATGTATCGCCTAGTGGTCTCTGGTCTAGGTTTGGCTGCTAGAACTAACGGCGACATAATCATACAAGTATCTCCAGACAACTTTTCCGCCAGAAGCATAAACTCCATTACTGTCCCCTTATCTATTAGTAATACTATCTATAATGACGTTGTTAACAAACTTGCCACCAGTAGAAGAGCCAATTTTACGTTTAAAGGTGCGCTCCCTATTCAACAAATCGAGGAGAGAGTAACCGAAACACCTGAAGTCCTTGTGAGTTTCACAGAAGGAGACAGATTCATTAACACAATAGCAGGGGGGACTACTGCAGAACCCAACTTTGGCTTTGCCCCTGCTGACAGCATATCCGCCTCCTTCGCCTCTGATATTTCCCAAGTGGGATTTGAACCAGTAAGCAGAGGGATAAGAAAGTTCATCATAGAAAATGGGGTGCTTAGTTTAAGGGCTGGCGAAGCACTGGAGTTCCCTGCTCGGTATATTTTGCCAATATTCGTCAATTCTGGTGGCAGCTTTAATCCTGACCAAGATGCCGTCACAGTTCTTATCATTCTTGTCACTGATACCAACGAAGCCCCCATAGCAAGACAAAATGGCAGAGTGCTAAACGCAACTGAGAGAAAATTGACTGGCACAATAGATGAAAACAGACCAGCGGGGACTGTGATAGCTCAGTTCACCGTGACAGATGATAATCAGGATCGTGGTTCCCCGTCTGTTAGTTTCCCTGCTGCTGATGAAGCGAACCTTCAACGGCTACTCAACTTGGAGAGTCAGAACAATCCTGATGGTAGTGTAACTGTCACCTTAAGTTCAGCGGTAGAGTTTGATTTTGAGAAGGTTGCAGATCGCAACTTGCTGGAGAACATCAATATAAACCTAGAGGATTCTGGCAGCTATGTCTACACCTCTCCTGACAGCTTGACATCTGATATAAGAAAAACACCCATATTAAAGAATATAGAAACCACCCTAGCCGCCTCCATAACAATCAGAGATCTACCCGAGACACCCGAGCTGGAAATTTCCCAGAATGTGGAGTTCAGTATTTCGGAGAATGCCGCAGCAGGGACTCGCGTGACATCAACCAGTGACGGGCTAATTGGGAATGTTGTTGCCCGCCTTGTCAACCCAAGCGACTATCCTAATTCAGGTCCCAACTCAGCCGGTAGCCACAACAGGACAAGAATTAAATATCAAATAGAAGGTTCCTTTAGAGATATACTAAAAGTTGTGGAGAATCCAATTTTGGACTCTACAAGCACAGGAGTTACTAGAGTAGCATTGTATCTTGAGGTCATAGACGCTGATGCCTCCGATAAATTGGAAGACCTTGGAGATGGAAGGAATATCCAAGCCATCCTAGTTGCGACGGACTCGGTTAGTCGCCGAAGTTCTAGGACCACCCTACTCGTAAAAATTAACGATGATCCAGCCAATTCCCGTATCAACAGAATAATTGTGGCAAATGCTACAAACGGCAAAACCCTCTCAATCAATGAACAGGATGTTGCTGGCAGGACAAATTATATATTCCCATCAACTGCTTTTAAGATCCCCATTAATGAGCAGCTATCAAAAGATGCTAACGAGGCCTTCCGATTTTCCGACTCTACTGGGAGACGTCGCAGATTATCGCCAAACTTTGATGTGAGAGTTGAGGTTAGCAAGCAAGGACAGCTCAACCCCTCTAGTTTTATTAACTCGGCTAATATTGCTAGATTGGTAGAGCGCAGAGTAGGCGGTGAAGACCTTTATCTTTTAGAAATAACTGACACTGATTTCATAGAGAGTGCCTTATTTGGTGACCTATCCTTAATTTTAGCTGGTCAATTTTTTGGTGGCACCACTAAGGCCCCAGTTAGATTCTCGGTAGGGGTAATCCCCGCAGCAAATAAAGGAGTTGTATATGCTAATACCGACAGGACTCCCATCATCCCGGTTTATGCCTTTAGCTATACTCAAAATAACTATGCTACCCAAGTCCAAGCTAGTGCAAGCACACGGGCAATTCGCGCTGCCGACATTGATTTTGTTCCTAATCAGATGAGAGGTGTTAGCCAGCAACACATAAGCATAGGAGACCCAGCCGAATTTTATGAAACCATTTCTCTCACTGGGCAGAGCGGGCGCTTTATAAAACGCAGTCCAACCAGCAATAATATGCTCCAGTCCCTCAATAGCAATGCTGCTGTGGGGAATGGGAATGGAGATAATGGCGAAATAGTAATCAACTTCAATAGGGACTCGCAAGAGCTACTCTCCTTCGACCGATTTGATCTGCTGAGAGAAAATGCCAATGGTGATCTAATCCCAGTAAACAAAAGAGAGCTCACCAACTACTTTAATATTGAAATTAACAACACCCAATCTGCTAGGAGATTAATAATAACTCCAAAGACCTTTCCAAGCGTCGCCAATTCCAACTCGGCAGAAGATCAACCTCAAGCAAGCTACGCCGCCCTAGACACCATCCTGTTGTTTGAAGAGGGCAAAACCACCCACACATTGAATTACTTCATAGGTGCTAGGTCCGTCCCTGCCGAACTAGCCGATCCAGATGATGCCAGCAGAAACATCACCACCACAGGTGCATCCAACTATGCCTTGGCACAATTCAGTGTTCAGGTTAACTCCGTAACTACGAAGGACTCTCACAACATAAGATTCACTGCTGCGGCAAATAATATAATAGGACTGAACATAAACACTGGCACAGGGAGGAGATTCCCCATAGAGTATAAATTAACTAATGACGCCTTTATGAATCCCCCGATGAACCCCACCGCTGCTAATTGGGGTGCGACAAATTATGATCAAGTCACATTCCAATTTACTCAGCCAAGTGGAACAGAGATAAGCTGCATAGTTAATATTGCCGATGGAACACCTCTGATAACAAACCCCTCTCCAACTTATCAAAGAGATGGCCGTCGTTCAGTAATACTCACGGGCAATTTAGCAAAAGATGCTTCCAGCTCGCTAACTTTGAATGATATTCTTCAAGCGCCTGGTTGTGGGCGTCTTGAATTTGGTTCAAGAATAACTGCTGTGGAGTTTCAGGGGGTGGAGTCCTCTCTGGCTTCAGGAGCCACTCTCTTTGACGAGGATATATCAGTAGCACTAACGAGTCACAGATATACTATCCAAGGATATAGACAAACGTCGCCTTCAATCTCAAGCGGAGTATTTCGTAATATGCTCGACATAACGGCGGGAGAAACCAAAGAAGTAACAATCACTATAACTGATAGAGACCCCGAAGATGGAACTCCACTCAATCCCATCCCAACTAATGCGAATGTGGTGCGCCCCTCCATTGCAAATATCTGGCCAAGCCAAATATACGCTATTGTCCAATCTAGAGGTAGTGAGTTGGGTTGTCGTGGAGAAGTGACTGCTGTGGCGGGCCCCTATACTCCCGTATCTGGCAGACCAGATCAAGTCGCGATTACACTAACCATAACAGCCAGCCCTCAAGCTAGGGCATCATTCTGCCGTATTGTTCCTAGTAGATTCCCTGATCGTCTTGATACAATAGGAGAAGATAACCGACCGACAAGCACACAAATTACTTTGAATATAATAAATGATGCCCCGGCCGCCTCTATAGCTGCTATTTCTGTGGTGAAATTATCTGCGAATGATGTCTCCAACAATGATCCAGCTCACTCCACCGCCCTAGAATTATTTGACTTGGGCACTCGCGTAAGCAATAATCAAGGATTGACCGAATTGGCAGTAAATGCTCCTTATAGAACTAACTCTTCTGGACTATTTTTCATAGAACTTCATGCTCTCAGCGATAACCAAGATAGCAACACTAATGCAGAAGATAACATAGGAGTCACTTTTTCAAGCAGTTCAGCTGGTGGCGATTGTGTGATTTCCCAAGTAAAAGATCTATCAGACAAAGGCAACTATCAAGCAGACCTCTCCCTTAATAATGGCATAGCGACAAACCTATATAAGATTACTCACAAAGGCGGTGCAACAGGAAGCGGTGGCACCTGTCAAGCGCTTACTCTTAATGCTATCGCTGTCGGCATTAGCGGGAGTCCCTTTCATTCTGTTACCATACCAGCGAACACACTAGTTTTTACAGCCCCCGCAGTAACTCCCCCAACTTCTTTCATTCCACCGTCCGTCTTTGCTGATACGCAAACAGGTCTATTTACTGCTGAGGTTGGGCAAGATATTATTATTAATCTTACCGCTATCAAACAAGACCCCAGCCCTAACACATTGGTGAGTTTCCCGAGAGTGGTGACTTCTGCTAGTGGTGAAGGTTTTACTACCTGCGAGGCGGTGCTATCTATAGCCCCCACAGCCCTCTTATCTACATCCCCCTTGGATAACGATATATTTGAGACAAATTATAACTCTAATACTATAGGATCATTTACCTCAGTGCTTTATAGGATTACCTCTCCAACATCTCCAGATATTGCGACAAACTGCGGGCTCTTCACATTCAACGCCACAGAAAATGGTGCAACAGGAGAGAATACCATTGGCGGCATAGCTTTTACAGCTGCCCCGCCCCCGCTTAAGATTTTTGTCAATGCGTTATACGCCAGTGACCTTAACAATCTAACTAATATAGGAGATAGCAATTTGCGACTATTATCGCATCTAGCTGAGGGAACTCGCACCCTCCAAGGTTTAAATATATTGACAAGAAATGCTCCGCATACTACTAACGAGTCAGGGTTGTTTTTCCTAGAAGTCAATGCTACTGCCAGTGACCTAGGTTTAGTTGGTGGCAACATAAATGACATAGAAGTTACTTTTTCGGATGGTTTTGCTGCTGGTGATTGTAGCATAGTTCCAGTTAATATTACTGGAGGTGAGCGGGATCTATCTTTTGATGGAGGAGTTGCTGGCACTCTATACAAGATAACTTATACAGGATCAGTGATCTCTGGC